>NZ_JALBYT010000020.1:0-92669 GCF_022690845.1 Shewanella sp. N2AIL
GCAATATACAACGAAATGAGACCGCATCTGAGTTTGAATATGGCAACCCCTAATCAGGTGCACAATAGAAAAGGCCAGCTACAGGAGCTGGCCTAAAAACTGTCAACCTATCTTAGGACGGGACAAAAGGCTGCCGATTAATGTTCGCAAATGAGTGACTGAACATTAACGCTAAGCGTCGCTATTAGCGATTGATCTGTTGCTTCAATGCCGTTGAGGCTTTAAAGCTGGGCTGATTGTAACCGTCGATTTCTATGGCTTCGCCCGTTTGTGGATTACGGCCCGTTTTAGCGACATGGTATCTCAGTTCAAAGGTGCCAAATTGCGGCAGGAAAATTTTCTCGCCTTCGCTTAAGGCGACGTGGATCTGTTGCAATATCTGCTCAACCACAGGTTTAGTGCTCGCTTGCGATGCGTTGAGCTCGGCGGCAATACGTTGGATAAGTTGTGCTTTGTTCATAGAAACCTCTGAAGTCAGCTTAGGTTCAATCGAAGGGGAGTTATAACAAGCTCGCCTTAAGATTGAAAGTCATAGCTAGCTTAGCGCGGTTGATTGGTGTTTTATTGACAGACTTGTGATGCTTTTGGTGGCTGAGTGTTGCGAAAGTGAGCAGTAGTTTGTCAGTATTGAGTGGCCTAGGGCTGAGTTAAAAGGCTTAAGCGCAAGGCGTGTTGCGCTTAAGCCATGAGTAACACTATTTAACAGCTGGCTGATGAGAAGCCAGCTCTTTAAAGCTCGGCTATGAAAAGAGCGTTTCTTCCAAGGTACGGCCTTTCAGCAGCATCTTGTATTGCCACTTATGTTGGTTAAACAGGGTAAATAGGCGCATTTCGATATCACTGCTCTGTGCTTTTTCTTCATCCGTTGCGAGCTGGATAATAAACACCTTGCTCTGTTTTGAGCTGACGTTCACCACGCCCGCTAGTTTTGCCACTTCCGCTTGCAGCAAATCACTGTCACAGCTTTGCATGGTTAACGTCAGGTAATCGCTATCGGTCGATGCATGCATAGACACGGCTTGACTCAGTTGGCCCTTATCTAAATACAACACCTGATCGCACAGCTTTTCGAGCTCATCGAGATTATGGGAGCTGATCATAAAAGTTGTGGTGGGCGATAAGGCTTTTACCAGTTCGCGGACTTTTTTCGCGTTGGCAGGATCGAGCCCCGCGGTCGGCTCATCCAATAACACTAACTCTGGCGAGCCAATCAGCGCCTGTGCAATCGATACGCGTTTACTCATACCGTGGCTGAGGCTTGGTGGTTTTTGCTCGGCAACATCCGCCAAATCGACTAAGGTCAATACGCGAATGGCCTCTTGTCTGGCTTGTTCTACGCCCATGCCCTGCAGACGCGCGAAAAAGCTTAACTGGCTAACAATGGTCAAATTGGGATCGAGCACCGCATCTTGGGGTAAAGCGGCAATTTTGCCTAAAAGTTTAGGGCTATTAGGCGCTTCACCGAGCAGGGTTATTGTCCCTGCACTTGGCGACAAATAGCCGCATAACAGGCTAAAAAGCGTGGTTTTACCCGCGCCATTTGGACCGACAAGGGCGATGGGCGCACCCGCTTCTAGGCTGAAGTTAACATCATTCAGCGCCTTTTTGCTGCCGTAAAGTTGCGACAGCCCTTGGCATTGGATCAAACTCATAGCGAGCTCCTTTGCATATAAATTCTGCCGAGCAAGAGGGCCGCAGCGGTTTGGATCAGTGGAATAGGGGCATAAGCTAAGCTGTTGAGTCCATTAGTATTGAGCATGTCCGACAGCTGAGCACCGGGTAATACCCATTGCAGCTGTGCCAATACGCTAGATTGGCTGCCTAACACCATGATGGCGATGGAAATCACTGTCCATAAAATGGTCGCAAACACCATAGCTTGGCGTGCCGTGCGCGCATACAGGGACAATAACGTCATCACTGCCGTATAGGGCAAGATCACTATGATGAGGTTAAGGCCAACTAAGGCGCCAGAGGTTAACGCCGGCAAAAAGAGCTGGCTGTCACGGCTGAGCGCGAGGGCGACAGTGGCGATAATCGTCAATAGGATCAGCAAGCCTTGGATCAGGATTTGGCCGAGAAAACGCCCGAACAATAAGCTGTCACGGCTAGTGCGTATGGTTAAAAAACGCAGCGTGCCACGGGTTTTATCGGAGGAGAACTGATCGGCGGCGATCAAAATGCTGAACATTGGGAACAAATACAGCGCAAAGCACCAAAACACCGCCATTTCTGCCACGGGCCACTCAAAGAGCACATTGAGGGTATTGGCACCAAATAAGCTGTCGATGACATCTTTCACATTCGGCTGCAATAACATCGCCGATGCGCTTTGAATGGGATAAAGCAGGAGTACGCCCCACACTAAACCAAAGGCGACCAAGGCGATGATCCCTCGGGTATTAAATAAAAATTTGCGCAGTTCAAACATGGCGATGATAAGCATGTTGTTGAAACTGCTGGGTGGATTATTGGTCATGTGCTGTCTCTATTATTCTTGGCGCTATGATTCTGGGGCAGTTAAGTTGCTCACCCTTGGGTAGACAGTGAATTAGTCCATAAGTGCCATTTTGCCAAAATGGCACTGTATTCAATCGGTTTTCGGCTTCCTATTGATGCTCTCAAACATATGATCAAAGCATCCTGCTATAACATACAGACTAGGTTCCAGCATTAAAAGCGAGTTAAACAACGCTTTGATTAGCTTAAAAAGGCGATTAGCTCAACGAGGCAATTAACTCATCAAGTTTTTGCGTCAGTTCCGCCACTTGTCGCTCAAGCTCGGTCACTCTTTTGGTCAATTTAAGCGGCTCAGCATCCAAAGACACAGCGACATGGGCGACGGTATGGCTCGCACTTTCGGGCTGCGCAGTTTCGAGTTGCGATGAGGCGGCAGAGAATAATTCCACATAACGGGATTCGCGGCGACCAGCTTCCCTGGGCAATTGTTTTAAGAAAGGCTTTTCGCGGTTCATCAATTGGCGGATGCAATCTTCCACTTCGATCACATCTTTAAATTCGTGTAGGCGGTTACTGCGGGTGCGTAACTCTCCCGGCGTTTGTGGGCCACGTAATAGCAACAAACAGACGATGGCGAGTGCGGCGGGGGACAGTTGAAGTTCGCTGAATTCGGTATTGCAGAATCTGTGCTTGTATTTAACGACGCGGCTGCCAAATCCCGACTGTTCGCTGATCAAACGTTTTCGATTAAGGGAATCGACGGCGATTTGCACTTGGGTTTCGCTGAGTTCGAGTACCGGCTCGCGGCTGGTTTTTTGATTGCAGGCTAAGGTCAAAGAGTTTAGCGAGAGTGGATATTGCTCAGGGGTGGTGATTTCTTTCTCAAGCAGGCATCCGATGACTCTGGCTTCGTGTAACGTGAGTTCCATATAAGCTCCAAAGAAAAAAGCATGGCTTTGTTTATAACAGAGCCATGCTTAATATCCTAGGAGTTGTCAGTCAAACTCTGCCTTAGTGGCGGTAAACTGTACAACTTTAACGCTAAGTCCTGAATAGAGTTGATTATTCTGCGGTTTCAGTTAAACGCAGACCATCATTATCTATGCTCAGTTGCCCATTCTTAAATAAACCACCTATGGCTTTTTTAAAGGCTTTTTTGCTCATACCAAGCTGATCGTAAATGATTTCAGCATCGGTTTTATCGGTCAGGGCTAAGAAGCCGCCAGCCTGTTTGAGTTTGATCAGGATAATGTGGGCGTGCTTATCTAACTCTTGTTTGCTGCCTTGTTGCAGCACAAGATCGATTTTGCCATCGCGGCGCACTTGTTTGATAAAACCTTTGAGTCGTTGGCCGAAACGCAGTTTTTGGAACACTTCGTTTTCGTAAATCACGCCCCAATGGGCATGATTAATAATGGCTTTGTAGCCTAAATCTGTGGTGCCGCCGATATATAAATCGACCTGCTCACCCACTGTGTACTCAGGCTCTGTCTTATCAAGGAACTTATCGATTTTTGAAGAGGCCATGATGCGTTCATCGGCGCGGTTAGCGTGCACATAAACCAGATAAGAGCGACCTTCTTCGATTGGCTTATGTTGCTCACCGAAGGGCAGTAATAAGTCTTTATCTAAGCCCCAGTCTAAAAAGGCGCCATAAGGACCGGTTGCAACGGCTTTTAAATAGGCAAATTCGCCTACTTGTGCCAATGGACGGCGCGTGGTGGCAATCACGATATCTTCAGAATCTAGATACAGAAACACGTCAAGTAGATCACCGACTTGGCAGTCTTTGGGGGTGACTTTGTTTGGCAGCAGTACTTGCCCTAATTCGTGGGCGTTTAAATACACGCCAAAGCTGACTTGTTTTACAACCTCAAGTTTGCAGGTTTTACCTATCTGTACCATGGATCTCTCTGTGCATAATTAAATGTGATTCGGCTGCGATTATACACTTCGGGGCTGAAACTGCAGCATTATTGTCTTTGGGTTTTATCTTAGTGGCGACTTAGCCATTAATCATCGCCGCTTTTACTTTGGATTATGGCTAGGATTGTGACTAGAAATGTGGGCAGTACTGAACCCATGTTGGTAAGTAGGATTGTATCTAGTATTGGGTCTAAGTTTGAAGCGGCATTTGCGCCTCGGTTTATGGCTTATTGATACTGAATTTTGCACTGTGATATTGAGCGCTCGGCTTTAATCAATGGCAGCACATGGGTGGGGCGCAAGTGACACACAAAATTCAGGGGTATTTGTAGGGATAAATGTCAAAAAAGTTACAAAGGCTATTAAAAAATATTGAACAGACGAGTACGGCGTTCATGCGCTAACTGGCTAATATTATTCAGCTTAACCCTAATGCAATGTGAGCGATTGTTAAGCGAGTGTTTATTATATTTTAATGCAAAATATTAAATGAGATTCTTGCTTGCATTCTGTGACATTGCGCGGTTTAATTGCGCCGTTCAACGACTTCGCTCGTTAGAGACATTACAAATATTACGTGAGTAGTAAAGGTTTTATGGTTCAGCAGTCATTAACCGTGTAATTAACAAATAGATGTAGTTACATGGGGTTAAGAGGGTTTTTATTAGCTAATGCACAAGCATCCATTTTTTGCACTTTGCCTAAAAGTGTCACAATGCCAACGCTCGATTGTCGTGCCATACGATGATACTGGCCTTAAGCATCTCACGTTGATCCGCATCAATTCTGGCCGCGAAGAAGCCAATAGTCCCCTGTTAAAATAATCTTGCCTAGAGATAAGCTGGTTTGGCGTTTTCGCTAGTTCGGTGTTATCGGTTTTCGTTTTCTACTTGTGTTATCGGTTTCTGAAGGTCTTAACTTCTTTCGAACATCTTTAAGCTGCTTATTAGCTTGATGTTTTAAGGATGCGACTCAGGACTTCATTCGGCTTTTTGGCGGTATTAACGCCCTTTTAGCCTCAAGATAGATACAAGTGGGCAAGTAAAGATAGCTTTACTGGGGTTAGGGAATCAGCTTTCCCGTCAATATGATAGGATGTAGTGCGCTAAGATGAGTTGTCTCTTGCGCTATTAATGAAAATCGCGGCAATGTCACTTACACTAGCGTGACGTTGCAGCATTAAGTAGAAGGTGAAATCCACCTTCGTGTATGTCAGGTAAGGTGTCCCTTTGCCTGGGTTTGTCGAACGGGCGGTTGTGCTATTAAGCCATAACCGTTTAACCCATTTTTTAATAGACGGGCTAAATAATAATGAATGATTGGTCTATTGATGATGCTCGTGCTGGGTACAATGTTACTCACTGGAGCCAAGGTTTTTATGGGATCAGCGATCACGGTGAGGTGACAGTGTCACCGGACCCAAAAAATCCTGATTACAAGATTGGCTTAAATGAGCTAGCCAAAGACATGGTTAAAGCGGGCGTCGCTTTGCCTGTACTAGTTCGTTTTCCGCAGATCCTGCACCACAGAGTGAACAGTTTGTGCCAAGCATTCGACCAAGCGATACAGAAGTACGAGTATCAGGCGGACTATTTGCTGGTTTACCCGATTAAAGTAAACCAACAGCAAACTGTGGTGGAAGAGATCCTGGCGAGTCAGGCATCAAAAGAAGTACCACAACTGGGTTTAGAAGCGGGCAGTAAGCCTGAGCTGATGGCTGTGTTAGCCATGGCGCAAAAAGCCAGTTCAGTCATTGTATGTAATGGTTATAAAGATAATGAATATATCCGTTTAGCACTGATTGGTGAAAAGTTAGGCCACAAGGTTTACATCGTTTTAGAAAAACTGTCTGAACTGAAAATGGTGTTAGCTGAATCTAAACGTTTGGGCGTTAAACCGCGTTTAGGTTTGCGTGCGCGTTTAGCATTCCAAGGCAAAGGCAAATGGCAGGCTAGCGGTGGCGAGAAGTCTAAGTTCGGTCTATCAGCTGCGCAAATTTTGCTGGTTGTAGAGCAACTTAAGCAAAACAATATGCTGGATTCGCTGCAATTGCTGCATTTCCACTTAGGTTCGCAAATCGCTAACATCCGTGATATTCGCCAAGGTGTGAGTGAAGCGGGTCGTTTCTATTGTGAATTACGTGCATTAGGCGCAAGCGTTAACTGCTTCGACGTCGGTGGTGGTTTAGCGGTGGATTACGATGGCACACGTAGCCAAAGTAATAACTCGATGAACTACGGCCTGACCGAATACGCCAACAATATCGTTAACGTATTGACCGACATCTGTAATGAATACGAGCAGCCTATGCCACGTATTATTTCAGAGTCTGGCCGTTACTTAACCGCGCACCATGCTGTGCTGATTACCGATGTTATCGGTACTGAAGCTTATCAGCCGGAAGATATTCAACCGCCAGCGGAAGAGTCACCACAGTTATTGCATAACATGTGGCATTCATGGTCAGAGATCAGCGGCCGCGCCGATCAACGTGCCTTGATTGAGATTTATCACGATAGCCAAAGTGACTTACAAGAAGCGCATTCGCTATTTGCTCTTGGTCAATTGAGCTTGGCAGAACGTGCGTGGGCTGAACAAGCTAACCTGCGTGTTTGCCATGAAGTGCAAGGACTATTGAGTGCGAAGAACCGTTATCACAGACCTATCATTGATGAACTCAATGAAAAGTTAGCCGATAAGTTCTTTGTTAACTTCTCATTATTCCAGTCATTACCCGATGCTTGGGGTATTGACCAAGTGTTCCCAGTATTGCCGTTATCGGGTTTAGATAAAGCCCCTGAGCGCCGTGCTGTCATGCTCGATATCACCTGTGACTCTGACGGTATTGTCGATCAATACGTTGATGGACAAGGGATTGAAACCACATTGCCAGTACCAGCCTGGAGTGCGGATAGCCCGTACCTGATTGGTTTCTTCCTTGTGGGCGCATACCAAGAAATCTTGGGTGATATGCATAACCTGTTTGGTGATACTAACTCTGCGGTTGTTCGCATCGAAGATAACGGTGTGACGAACATTGAATCGGTATTGGCGGGTGATACAGTCGCTGACGTATTGCGTTACGTTAACTTAGATGCAGTGGCCTTTATGCGCACTTACGAAGAGTTAGTGAATTTGCATATTGCCGAAGATGAACGCGCACAAATTTTAGAAGAACTGCAAGTTGGCCTGAAAGGCTACACTTACTTGGAAGATTTTTCTTAAGATATTTTTCTTAAGATCTAGTGTGTTAAAATAAATCAGCCTAAGGTAACTTAGGCTGATTTTTGCTTTCTGGACGATAAATATTTATCGTTCGTTGAAGTCAAACAGGTGTAAAGGATGTCAACAGCAAGGGCGCATAGCGTTTAATGGGGTTAAGGATTTGATGTTTTTTGAAGGCTCAGAAAAGAAACTTGAGATCATCGTGGCGGCGTCTGCGCCGAATTTACGCGAACTCGATGTGAGCTTTTGGTCAGCCTTAGTCAATTGTGCTCATGCCGAGATTTTGTCGCAGTTAAGTAATGCTGATTGCGATGCTTACCTGTTGAGCGAATCCAGTTTATTCGTGTGGCACGACAGATTTGTCATGCTCACCTGCGGCAATAGCACTTTAGTGGATGCCGCTTGCTATTTTATCGATGCGCTTGGTGTCTCTGCGATGGCGCTGGTGAGTTATCAGCGTAAAAACGAATACCAAGCCCACCTGCAAACCACGAGTTTTGCTGATGATGTTGGCAAGCTGCGTCAGCGTATCGCGGGTAAGGCAATGAGAGTGGGGCATTTAGACAGTCATCATCATTATTTTTTCTGCTCTGATAGTGATTATCGTGCACCAAAGGATGATCAAAGCTGTGAGCTGTTGATGTACCACATTCGTGGTGAGCTAGCCGATTATCTAAATGGTGGCTCGCAAAGCAAAGCTGAAATTTGTGCCGCACTCGAACTTAACGATTTATTCCCAGACTTTGAGCTTGACGCCCATTTATTTGATCCATCAGGTTTTTCTATGAACGGTCTCTGGGGCAAGTATTATGTGACCTTGCATATTACGCCCCAAAGCGAGAATGCGTGCGCTAGCTCCTATGTGAGCTTTGAAACGAATCTGGATTTAACCCAGTATCCGCAACAACTCTTAGGACGATTATTAGCACTATTTTCTCCCGTCAGTTGGGACGCTATCGGCTTTAATATCAACGACTCAACGCAGGGATTTCCTGCCCATTTATGCTTAGGGCGTGGTTCATTAACAACTGAGCAAGGTTATGATATTCGCTTTAGCCACTATCAGCAGCTTGATGCTCAAGTGCTGATCCCTGAATTCATGTAAATTTTTGGCATTTACTTAAGGAAACCCCATGACAGATCTCAGTGATATCCGCCGCGAGTATGCTAAAGGCGGCTTAAGACGTGCCGACTTACCGCAAAACCCAATGGACTTGTTTGAACTGTGGATGACGCAGGCGAGGGATGCTGAGCTTAGCGATCCAACGGCTATGTGTGTGGCGACTGTGGACGAACACGGCCAACCTTTTCAACGGATAGTGTTACTTAAACGTTTTGATGACACAGGTTTCGTATTTTTTACTAACCTTGGCAGTCGCAAAGCCCAGCAAATTGCCGCCAATAATAAAGTCAGTTTGCATTTCCCTTGGCATCCTTTAGAGCGGCAAGTGTCGGTGCTCGGAGAAGCGCAGGCGTTGTCTTCCGCCGAAGTGCTTAAATACTTTATGACCCGTCCTAAGGACAGTCAAATTGCCGCTTGGGTGTCGCAGCAGTCGAGTAAACTTAGCGCGAGACAAGTACTTGAAGGTAAATTCTTCGAAATGAAGGCTAAGTTCGCCAAGGGCGATGTGCCTTTACCCAGTTTTTGGGGCGGTTACTTAGTCAGACCTTCGAGTATCGAATTTTGGCAGGGTGGAGAACATAGGCTGCATGATCGTTTTATTTATACCCGCCATGATGCTGAGTGGGAAATCGATCGTTTAGCGCCATAGTAGGGCGAATAGTACGGCATAGCACTGTGTATAACTGAGCCAGTGAACCTAACACCAACAGAGTTAAAAGACATTGAGTGATTATAAAATTTGGGTTGACGCGGACGCATGCCCTAATCCCATTAAAGAAATCCTGTTCCGCGCGGCGGAGCGTAAAGCTTTGCCGCTGGTGCTGGTGGCCAATCAAATGATCCGTATACCGCCATCGCCCTATATTAGCCAAATTCGTGTCGGTGCAGGTTTTGATGTGGCGGATCAATACATTGTCGACCATGTCGAGCCGACGCATTTAGTGATCACCGCGGACATTCCCTTAGCGGCTTTAATCATCGAAAAGGGCGCCTTGGCACTCAATCCTCGCGGCGAGCTTTATACCGTCGATAACATAAAACAAAAGCTGACGATGCGCGATTTTATGGAAGATTTGCGGGGTTCTGGCGTGCATACCGGCGGGCCGGATTCGTTTTCCCAAGCGGATAAACAGGCTTTTGCCAATAGCTTAGATAAATGGCTAGTTAGAGTATGAAGCATAGTTTACTGGTCGCTAATGGATAAAAAGAGTATCTTTAGCTTAAGTTAGGTGATGTGGGTCACGTTTAACTGGGCAGGATTTTCGCCTGCTGCAGATGTCGATTTGCTTTACTGCATGGCTTTTAAACTCACTCTTTGAGGACAGATACGATGAAAAAATGGATGGGAATTGTCGCCTTATCGGCTATGGCCAGTTTTAGCTGCGCCGCGCAATGGCAAGTGATGGATCAAGATTCGCGAGTCAGTTTTATTTCGGTAAAGAAAGGTGACATTGGTGAAGTCCATCACTTTAAACAACTCAAAGGTACGCTAAAAGAGGATGGTCAATTCGAATTAACCATTCCGTTAATTGGCGTGGCCACAGGTATTGATGTCCGCGATGAGCGGATGCAGAATTTATTGTTCGAAGTGGCTTTATATCCTGAGCTCAAACTGTCGTCACAAGTTGACACTAAGATGCTAAAAGATCTTGGCGTTGGCGAGACTAAAGTTGTTGATATCGATGGTAAAATTGCATTACATGGTAAATCGCAAACTAAGACTTTTTCGGTTATTATCACTAAAGTTTCTGATAACAAGCTGTTAGTGAACAGTTTTCAGCCGATAATTGTGAATGCCAATGAGTTTGATCTTGTCGCTGGGATTGATAAATTACGTGAAATTGCGGGTTTATCGAGCATTAGCCAAGCTGTTCCTGTGTCATTTGTACTAACCTTAACTCAGTAACTTCAATAAGATTGGTGTAGATCAATACGTCGGTTATCGAAGATAGGCTAGAGTTGAATAAGTGGCGTATGCTGGATCTCGATGAGAAGCCGAACTTTCGGCTTCTTTGATATTTCCGATTGTGGTATTAATAGCACCACACTAGATATTAAGTTAATGAGTTTAAAGGGTAAAAAATGGTCACAGATAAAGATGGTTACATGCATTTGGTCCAGTATTTAACTGAACATCTTGGCTTATTTGAAACACCAAATTCTGAGGTGATTTCAGACGATACTGTGATGGAATTATTTGAAGAGCAATTGTCGGCGCAGATCATTATGGTGTGTGGTCAAAATCCGTCATTGTCTTTCGCGCAGCGCAACATGATTATCCGCGAAGTGGATGCGATAGTATATGATTTAGAAGAGATTTTAGCTTCGGTTGCCAATCATAAAGCCACGCCCGCGCAGACGTTATTTATTACCGAATTTTCCGGTTTAATTAAGAATTTGTTCGATCAAGAAATCGCTAAACAGCAAGTCAGCGCCTAGTCTGAAGGGCGCTCTAATCTTGAGTGGCAAGCGTGCAGGCATTAAAATTAGGGCGTAATTTCAGCTCGTTGTAACAGTTAGTGTTAACTGCCTATTTTAACCGTCATGTTTTTGCCGCTTGATTGCCACGCTTGAGTGCCATGTGTTTCCTCACCTTGAATCTAGTCTTAAGTCGCTGCGCTAGTTAGCGTTAAGCTTAAAGCATTTGGTGTGAGGCTATATCTGCTATTCGTTACCCTTCGAGTTATTCTACTTTTCATCTCTTTTCAGTCTTGTATTGCCACTTCGCTTTGTGACTTTTTCTGCTGGCTGACACTTAGCTCGAGTGATTTTAAAACTTGAGTGGTGAGGACTAAATCGGCTTAGCGTAAAATAAACCACTCTCTTTTCCAGCATTTATGCCATTGTCTGTGTATCTTTAGTGTGTGAGCTTTAACTATTTCCCCTTCGTGTATTGATAAGGAGTGTTCAATGCTAACGATCTCTTCGGGCCATGCCCATGACATATTGGCAGTCGTCGCATCTGGTCGTGTTAACCATGAGGATGTTGAAGGCTATCTGGTTCCCGCCATTGAAGCTAAGCTGCAAGATCACGCCAGTATTCGCCTCTGGTACGAGTTTTCCCCTGAATTTGAAGGCATATCTGTCGCTGCTCTGTGGGACGATGCAGTACTCGGCTTATTTCACTTAAGTGATTTCTCAAGAGTGGTGATGATTGCTAACGAAGCTCAAACAAGCGCTATGGTCAATGCGCTTGCCTGCATGCTGCCGTGCCCTGTAAAGGTATTTGCTGCCGATGAGCAAAGCCAAGCTAAGGCATGGCTTGATCAGTAAGCCATCCTCTTTATTGTGACGCTAAGTTTGTGTTAAGCGGCCAATGACACTGTATGTGTGTGCCTTGGTTTAACTGGCTGCTGATGGTCAAGCTGCCGTTGAAGTCGTTTTTAAGCCATAAATTGATACAGGTTAAGGTCCCGAGACAGAGTTCTTGCTCCAGTTCCTGTCGCAATTGCGTGAGCTGCGCCTGTGTCATACCAATGCCATTATCGAGAATACTGATTTGTAGCACGTCGTTCGATTTGCCGATGGCGATGGTGATTTCACGCTGTTCGTTGTGAGTCTTGAAAGCATGATTCAAAGTGTTAGTGATTAAGCGATAGAAGAGTTGCAGATATTGCCAAGCTGGGCCATCTATGATGATGTTTTCCTCACAATTGAGCACTATCTCTACGTTTGCTTTTGCTAGTTGCACTTTTAGTAAACCTAATAAATGACGCATAAATTGCGCCAGATGCAATGGACGAATATCGTTTTGATGATTGGTCAGCAGCTGAGCAATATGTCGCAGTTTTTCTGCTTGAGTTACCATGACTTCGGTGATCTGAGTGCTGTAGTTTGCCTCGTCCATTTGTTGCAGTTGGCAAACTTTGGCGAGTAGCAGGTCTTGCTCATGCATGACCTGAGTCATCATTTCAGCTAAGAAGTTTTGCATTAACTGTTGGCTTTGTTCACGGCTGAGGTTGAGTTGATGATGCTTTTCGAGCATTTTAGTTAATGCTTCTTGCTCTTGGTAAAGCTCATTATTATGTTGATTGATAAGGCGAACTTGCTCTTGTAGATGATTGAGCGTCTCGACTTGCCCTAAGAGTAATTTATCCTGTTCTTGCTCTTTAATCTTTTTCAACGTGATATCAAAGGCGATAGCGCCGACCGCAATCACAGTATCGTCATCATCTTTTATCTTAAATTTGGTCACTATATAAATAAGATTCCCCAGTGGCGAGGGGATGGCCTCTTCAAAATTAATGGCTTCGTTATTGTGCAGTACGCGCCGATCATTTTGTTGATACTCATGGGCAAATTGGCTGGGGAATACCTCAAAATCCGAGGCGCCAATAATGCGTCTGCGTTCTATACCTAAAATTTCACAATACTTGTCATTCACCAGAATATATTTGCCGTGCAGATCTTTGACATAAATAAGATTTTGGGAAAATTTCAGCAAAGCCCTTAGTTGTTCCTTATGGCGCTTTAATTCAAGTTGGAATAGGTTCTGACTCTGCAATTGTTGCTCTAGGGCAAGATTACTGGCATCTAAACTCGCCATCGCCACTTCAAGTTGCTGAGTGCGCGACAGGAATGTCTTGGCTAATAAGCCAATTTCGTCGTGACTGTCTTTGGCTTTAAGTTCAATTGATGCGGAATCATTACGCTTTAGGGCTTGGACGATTTCAATAATCGGGGTAATAAACAGCCGATGTTGGAGCAAGAATAGCAGGATCAAGCCTAAAAGTTGGATGCACACTAAATAAATACCAACCTTTTCAACTAAGTGTTTGGCGGTATCTTGCAGTGGCGAAATCGGGGTGACAACTAACACTTTCCAATAGGTATTGGGCATCAAAAATACCGAAACCAGGGACGCCGTTTTCAAAATGGGATCATGGGCTAAGGTCACTGAGGTCAGTAGTTTTGGGGTGGTGAAATGGTTTAAGGCATTGTTATTGACTATGGCGGCTAACATGTCGCGCTCATCTTGATGACTTAGCCGGGTCAAATGTTGCATCTGTTCTTGGGTAAAGACGCGCTCGGCCACGGCTTCTTCGATAAAGGCTTTATCCGCATTGTGTAATGCCGCTTCGATGGGGCTGAAGTCTGGCTGCTGGTCAACGAGATGATTAAAAGTGACAAAGGTGTGGCTGGTATTGGCTTGATGCTGAAGATTATTATTGCCATGGGGATAGGCGAGCACTTGGTTTTGATGATCTAAGGCAATGACATAACCCCTGACATCGACCATAGCATTGCGTAGTAGGGCATTGAGCTTTTCTAAACTGATATCCACAGTGGCAGCACCAATAAACTGATGGTCCATCCACATAGCACCAGAGGCCGTGATCATGGACTCATGGGTGGTGGGATCGAAATAAGATTTTGACCAGAAAATTTTGCCCGCAGGGAAATAGCGCGTCGGGCGATACCATTCTTCGGTGTGATAACTAGGAAACGTGTCCTTGTTATAGCTATCAATCGCGACTAACTCGTCGTTTACATTGTGGGCCCAGAATAGGCTATCGCGGAATTTTTGCTGATTAAACGCGCCGGGTTCCGGCCAGACGCCACCGCCAGAGATGATGCGTTGCTGGTTATCGAGCGTCAGCAAGCTGGGGATGGTTTTCACCAGTTGCTCATGATCATAGCGATAAAGTTTTGCAATACTGGAAATGGAGCCGACAACGGTTTCGACCTGTGAAGTCATTTCCTGCAGTTTGGCGATGATTAACTGGCCATAGTTCTGGTTTAACACGGCTTGTTGATCAAGCACTTGTTGACGCTGAATGCTCAGAATGACCCAAGCTGTGCTGCAAATCAAAATAGCGGCAATGACGAGTTGGATAAGGCTAAATTTGAACGGCAAACTGTTTTGCCATTGGGTTAAGGCTGTGTGTGGCTCAGATGTCGAACTTTTTCCCATAATCACCAGGTTCCAAATCACCACTTTTCATTGAGCCAGTGTAGCGCGTTCTCGCTGTTTTGCTATTGGCATATGTCTAAGTTGCGGGGATTGAATGGGATTAGCGGCGGGGATAGGTCGTAAACTGTGAATAAAATCGCTAATAAAAAGGCAGGGTTGATCCCTGCCTTATCTCAAAGTCGTTATTTATAAAGAGAAGGTTTATTTGAACCACTCAGGATAGGCACAATAAAGAGTAACCAAGCCACTAGGAAGCCACTGAAAGCCACTACCATCCATTCGGCCATCGTCACCCCCATAAATACCCAAGGCACATCAGTACACATGCCAGTAGGCATCATAATGGAAGGGAACCATTCGTGTAATGGCATCCAAGCTGGGAATTCAGGTAAGAATGAACACGTTGAGAAAGGCGATGGGTTGGTTTGCATGTCTACCAGCGATAGCGCTAGCTTTAATCCCCAAGTCGCACTGACAGCCCAAACAATGGCCGCGAGAATCCTCACGATTCGATATTTTGGCGCCGTCATGCCGATAAGGCCGGCCGCTAATAAACCAAAGACAGCAAGTCTTTGATAAATACACATAACACAGGGATCGAGTTTCATTATATGTTGAAAATACAGTGCGCTTAACTCTAAGCCTAGGGCTGTGCCTGCGAGAATAAACCAAGATGAACGGGAATGGGCAAAGCGAGTAATAACAGTCAAAGTGAGCTCCATATCAACAAAAAACGCCCTCAGACATGGGGCGTTTTTTGGACTCTACTTATTTAATAAAGTTCAGTCAATAGAGAAGATTAATGTCCGGACACTGTGCCCAACACTTCTTTTGCACTGTGATGGATGATTGTATGGGAATCATAGAAATATTGAGTGGCTTGTTCTAAGAATCCGGTTTGGATCGCCATAACGCCCACAATGGATAGCACGATAGTGTAGGGCAATGCCATCCATACCATTCTGCCATAGGATAAGCGGATCAGCGGTGCTAAGGCTGACGTCAGTAAGAACAAGAACGCCGCTTGACCATTAGGTGTCGCCACCGAAGGTAAGTTAGTTCCGGTATTAATCGCAACGGCCAGTAAGTCGAATTGATCACGGGTGATTTGGCCGTTAATTAATGCCGCCTTCACTTCGTTGATATACACAGTGCCGACGAACACGTTATCACTCACCATAGACAATAATCCGTTGGCGATATAGAAAATCACTAATTGGGTATTACCTTCATAACCCAGTGCCCATTGGATAACGGGGGCGAATAAATGTTGATCGATAATCACGCCAACAACCGCAAAGAACACCGCTAATAATGCGGTAAAAGGCAGTGCTTCTTCGAAGGCTTTACCAAGGGCATGCTCATCGGTGACGCCATTAAAGGCTGTGGTTAAAATAATCACAGAAAGACCAATTAAGCCCACTGAAGCCAAATGCAAGGCAAGACCTGCGATCAACCAGACACCCACTAGGGCTTGGACGATTAACTTCATGTTGTCTTTGTTGGTACGGCGCGCATCTTCATGGGCGGCATATTCACATAAGATCCGATGAACGGCCGTTGGCAATTTAGCGCCATAACCAAAAATGCCAAATTTTTCAACTAAGTAGCAGGTTAAGATACCAGAAATCAATACTGGGACTGTAACTGGTGACATACGCACGGCGAATTCACCGAACTGCCAATTGGCCTGTGCGGCAATGATCAGGTTTTGAGGTTCACCCACCATAGTACATACACCGCCAAGTGCAGTACCGACACCCGCATGCATTAACAGATTACGCAGAAAGCCACGGAATGCACCGAGTTCTTCTTCGTTTAACTGATCTTCGCCCGCAGCGTTTTTACCTTCGGAAGTATGATCGTGATCGGCGCCGAAATCTTTTCCAGAAGCGACCTTGTGGTAAATAGAATAGAAACCCACAGCGACCGCGATAATCACGGCAATAACCGTTAACGCATCTAAGAAGGCAGATAAAAACGCCGATGCCAAACAAAACATCAGTGACACTAAAACTTTAGAACGCACTTTGGTAATAATTTTCGTGAAGCCAAATAGCAGCAATTGCTTCATGAAATAAATACCAGCGACCATAAACACCAAGAGTAATAATACTTCGAGGTTGGCTTCTATTTCATGTAAGACTTGGCTTGCCGATGTCATGCCAATAGCGACAGCTTCAATTGCTAATAATCCGCCAGGCTGTAATGGATAACATTTTAATGCCATTGCTAAGGTAAAAATAAATTCAAGCACCAATACCCAGCCGGCCACGAAGGGGTCGACATAGAAAAAGAGTAGTGGATTGATAATTAAAAATGACAGTATTGCGGTTTTGTACCACTTAGGAGAGTTTCCTAAGAAGTTCCCAATAAACGCCTGACTCATTGTCGCCGGCATGGCAGCCTCTCTTCTAATTATGTTAAAAATTGCACGTGTTTAATATCAATACCTGCGTTTGTTAAATCAGTCTAGCCTAAAGAGAAAGCTAATGTAACGAGATACTGATACCCACATTTCAAAAAGCGGAGCTAATCGGCAAAATTGGCGTTTCTTGCCTTGATCTTGGTCGTTTTTTTGAGCGATTGTGTGACATTTACACGGCGATAACACAGTGAATTTAAGTGAATGGTTTCCATTTTTTACCGCTCTGGTATGATCAGTGACCATTACGACGCACAACAACTGGATAAGTGGGCTGATGATTATCAATGCCAAAGGACCTGCAAGTTTTGCAGAGAAGTATATTGTGAGATCCATTTGGGATAATAAATTTCCTCCAGGGTCCATTTTACCGGCTGAACGTGAGCTTTCGGAATTGATAGGTGTGACTCGCACCACTCTGCGTGAAGTGCTACAGCGCTTGGCTCGTGACGGTTGGTTGAAAATCCAACACGGTAAACCAACGCGAGTGAACAACTTCTGGGAAACCTCAGGCTTAAACATTCTTGAGACGATTGCCGATCTCAATCCCGAAGGATTTCCGGTATTGGTTGACCAACTCTTGTCGGCTCGTACTAACGTCAGCGCTATCTATTTCCGCGGTGCTTTGCGTTATAACCCAGATACCGCTGTGGATGTGCTCGCCAAAATTCACCAACTTGAAGATACGGCGGAATCCTATGCCGAATTTGACTATTTATTGCATCACACTTTAGCTTTTTCCTCTGGGAATCCACTTTACGTATTGATATTAAATGGATTTAAGGGATTGTATAGCCGAGTCGGTCGCTATTATTTTACTAGTTCCGATGCGCGTTTATTGGCTTTGAACTTTTACAAAGAGTTAGAGCTACTGGCTCAGGCGAAAAATTATCTCGACGTCCCTGCGCTGATGCGCACCTACGGCATGAACAGCGGTAAGATGTGGTTACAATTACGCGATGATATGCCCGCGTCTATCGCACAGGATAATTAATTGCTGCGATTGATGTCGCATTAAAATAGCGATAAATACATAAAAGCCGTTTCCAATGGAAACGGCTTTTTTATTCGGTTTATTATTCTGGTTTAGCCGCTTCAGGGCAGGATGCTAATACTGTTACACTCGCATCCTCATTTTTTTGCTCTAAGGTGACAGTGAAACCCCATAATCTATGTAAATGCTTTAATACTTCTTTATGGCTGCTGGCTAAGGGAATATCGTTATTCGGCACATAACGCAAGGTTAAGGATCTATCACCGTTGATCTCTACATTATGCACTTGGATATTCGGTTCAATATTCGACAAGTTATATTGCTGCGATAATAACTGGCGAATATCTTGATAACCTTGTTCATCATGAATTGCCGATACCGACAGATAATTGCGTTTCTCATCATCATGGATACCAAACAACTTAAATTGGCGGATGACTTTAGGTGAAAGATATTGGCTAATAAAACTTTCGTCTTTAAAGTTTTGCATTGCAAAGTGTAAGGTTTCAATCCAATTGCTGCCGGCGATGTCGGGAAACCAGGCTTTATCTTCATCGGTTGGATTTTCACAAATACGCCGAATGTCAGTAAACATGGCAAAACCTAAAGCATAGGGATTGATGCCACTGTAATAGCGGCTGTTGTAGTCGGGTTGGGCAACCACGCCTGTATGGCTTTGCAAAAACTCGATCATGAAGCGGTCAGTGACCACGCCATCATCATACAAGTGATTCAAAATAGTGTAGTGCCAGAAGGTGGCCCAGCCTTCATTCATCACTTGAGTTTGTTTTTGCGGGTAAAAATATTGCGCCATTTTACGTACAATGCGGATAATTTCCCTTTGCCATGGTTCCAGTAAAGGGGCATTTTTCTCAATGAAATATAAGATATTTTCCTGCGGTTCGGCGGGGAAACGACGTTTCTTCGATTGTGACTGTTCATGTTGCTGGGTCGGAATGGTGCGCCATAAATCATTCACTTGGCTTTGAAGGTACGCCTCGCGATCTTTTTGTCTTGCTTGTTCTTCTCGGAATGAAATTTCTGAGGGGCGTTTATAGCGATCGACACCATAGTTCATTAGCGCATGGCAGGAGTCGATGACGCTTTCGACCTGTGCAACGCCATGTTTTTGCTCGCAATCACTGATGTAGTTTTTAGCAAAAACAAGGTAGTCAATAATCGAGCTGGCATCTGTCCATGTCTTAAATAAGTAGTTGTTTTTAAAAAAGCTGTTATGTCCGAAACAGGCGTGAGCGATCACCAGCGCCTGCATTGTGATAGTGTTTTCCTCCATAAGGTAGGCAATACAGGGGTTAGAATTAATCACAATTTCGTAGGCAAGCCCCATTTGGCCGCGCTTGTAACCTTGCTCGGTTTCGATAAAACGTTTGCCAAAGGACCAATGGGTGTAACCAATGGGCATACCAATGCCCGCATAAGCATCCATCATCTGCTCAGCGGTGATGACTTCAATTTGATTTGGGTAAGTGCTGAGCTTATACAGTGCTGCTACCCGTTCAATTTCCTTGAGATAGTCCTGCAGTAGCTCGAAGCTCCAGTCAGGACCATCGCTCAGTGGTTTCCAAGGTGTTGATTTAGTTATCCCCATAGTGCCCCCTTAAACCGCTTGTTTCTTGAATAGCTCCCTAAAGACAGGGTAAATATCTTCGGCTTGACGTATGTGCTGCACGGCGATGTTGTCGTAATGCTGTTGCAGGGATTCATATTCACGCCACAGGGTTTGATGGGCGCGATTGGTGATTTCGATGTAGCTGTAGTAGCGCACCAGTGGCAAGATTTTTTGTTCTAACAATTGCCTACAGGTTGGTGAATCGTCGGCCCAGTTATCACCGTCGGATGCTTGGGCTGCGTAGATATTCCATTCATCAGCGGGGTAGCGAGCTTGTTGAATTTCATGCATTAATTTCAATGCACTGGACACTATGGTGCCGCCCGTTTCTTGGGAGTAAAAGAACTCGTGTTCATCGACTTCTTTGGCTTGGGTGTGATGGCGAATATAAACCACTTCTAAATTCTTATAGGTGCGGGTGAGGAACAGATACAGCAAGATATAGAAGCGTTTTGCCATATCTTTGGTTGCCTGATCCATAGAACCAGACACATCCATCAAGCAGAACATCACGGCTTGGCTAGAAGGGATTTCCCTTTTGGAATAGTTATTAAAGCGTAGATCAAAGGTATCGATAAACGGCACTCTGGCAATCTTTTGTTTTAACTCCTCAATTTGGGCTTTTAAATCCAAAATCAACTCGGCCTTAGTACCTGGAATATTTTCCAGTTCGGCAAGTTCTTGTTCTAACTCTTTTAACAATTTCTTTTTACTGGCTGACATCGCAATACGACGTGCTAGTGATGAACGTAATGAACGGACAATATTGATGTTAGCGGGGACGCCATCATTGGTGAATCCCGCACGGTAGATTTGGTATTCCACCAGTTTATTAAGGCGATTTTTTTGTAAATTGGGGAGTTCTAAGTCCTCAAACAATAATTCTAGATACTCATCCTTAGATATTTCGAACACAAAGTCATCGTCGCCTTCACCCGAATTTGAGGCTTCACCTTTGCCCGAACCGCCGCCAGAACCACCGGGTGGCCGGTCAATTTTATCGCCACGGGTAAATTGGTCATTACCGGGATGCACTCTGTCTCTGACACCGCCTTTGCCTTGGTGAAACATAGGTTCACTGATATCCCGAGTGGGGATACTGATTTTTTCGCCTTTATCTACATCCGTTACGCTGCGGCGAGTCACTGCATCGCTGACGGCTTTTTTAATTTGTTGCTTATATCTATTGATAAAGCGTTGGCGGTTGACTGTGCTTTTTCCTTTCGCATTCAACCGTCTATCGATAAAGTTCGCCATACGCACCTCCCAAAACCCAGCGAAGGCTTTGGCAACACCAAAGCCCTGTACTTAGTTAGCGCAAGTTTAAGAAGATTTACGAACCCGTAAATACCACTCAGACAAGAGTCGGACTTGTTTCTTGGTATAGCCTTTCTCCATCATGCGATTGACGAAATCATCGTGTTTACGTTGATCGTCGTTCGATGTTTTGGCGTTAAAGGAAATAACAGGCAGTAAATCTTCTGTGTTGGAGAACATTTTCTTCTCGATCACAGTGCGTAGTTTCTCGTAGCTGGTCCAGAGCGGATTATTACCCTCATGGTTCGCGCGGGCGCGCAGTACAAAGTTGACGATTTCATTACGGAAATCTTTAGGATTGCTGATCCCCGCGGGTTTCTCAATCTTCTCAAGTTCTGCATTGAGGGCGGCGCGGTCGAATAGCTGACCTGTTTCTGGATCGCGGTATTCTTGATCTTGGATCCAAAAATCGGCGTAGGTGACATAGCGGTCGAAGATATTTTGGCCGTATTCAGAGTAAGACTCTAAGTAAGCGGTTTGAATTTCTTTACCGATAAACTCCACATATTTAGGGATCAAATAACCTTTTAGAAACTCCAGATAACGTTCGGCGGTATCGCCGGGGAACTGTTCTTGTTCAATTTGCCGTTCGAGTACATAGAATAAATGCACTGGGTTGGCGGCGATTTCTGAATGGTCGAAGTTAAATACCCGCGACAAAATCTTAAAGGCGAAACGGGTGGATAGCCCATTCATGCCTTCATCGACACCCGCATAATCACGGTATTCTTGGTAAGACTTAGCCTTAGGATCGGTATCTTTCAGGCTTTCACCGTCATACACCCGCATCTTAGAGTAGGTGGAGGAGTTTTCAGGTGGCTTGATGCGCGACAACACACTAAATTGCGCTAGGGTTTCTAAGGTCCCAGGCGCACAGGGCGCTTTTGATAACTCAGAGTTGATCAGCAGTTTTTGATAGATTTGCAGTTCTTCCGAAACCCGTAAACAGTAGGGGACTTTGACTATGTAAACACGGTCGAGGAAGGCTTCGTTGTTTTTGTTGTTTTTGAAGGTTGACCATTCTGATTCATTTGAGTGAGCCAGAATAATCCCGCTATAGGGCAGGGCCGATAAGCCTTCAGTGCCGTTATAGTTGCCTTCTTGCGTCGCAGTTAGTAGTGGATGCAGCACTTTAATCGGTGCCTTAAACATCTCGACGAATTCCATCACCCCTTGGTTTGCGCGGCACAATGCACCCGAATAAGCGTAAGCATCGGCATCATCTTGGGAGAAATGCTCAAGCTGACGAATATCCACTTTACCGACGAGGGATGAAATATCTTGGTTGTTTTCATCACCGGGTTCAGTTTTCGCTATCGCCACTTGGTCCAGAATCGATGGAAAGACTTTCACCACGCGAAATTTGGAGATATCGCCACCAAACTCATGCAGACGTTTTACCGCCCAAGGCGACATGATGGTTTTGAGATAGCGGTTGGGAATGTTGAATTCATCTTTTAACAGCTGACCATCTTCTTCTAAATCAAACAGACAGAAGGGATGATCGTTGACAGGGCTGCGTACCCCATTTGCGCTCAGAATGTAAATGGGCACTTTTTGCATCAGGGCTTTGAGTTTTTCGGCGAGCGATGACTTACCGCCGCCCACTGGGCCCAGTAGGTATAAAATTTGTTTGGATTCTTCTAATCCTTGAGCCGAGTGCTTTAGATAAGCCACGATTTGCTCTATGGCATCTTCCATGCCGAAGAAATCTTTAAATGCGGGATAGCGTGAAATAAGTCGATTCGAAAAAATACGGCTAAGTGTTGGATTTTTTGCGGTATCAATGACTTCTGCTTCACCGATTGCAAGCAGTAGTCGCTCTGATGCTGACATGTAAGCGCTGCGATCTCCTTTGCAGATATCCAGAAACTCTTGCAAAGAATATTCTTCATCGAGTTTTTGTTCGTAGCGCTTTTGGTAATGCTCGAAAATGCCCATATAAACCCCCTGAAACGCCAGTGATGTCATGGAACGGATAACTGGCTAGCCAGCCTCCTACTCTAATCTTAGACATAAACTCACTATCTGTGTCAAAAAAATATCAAATAAAACAATAACAAATAGTTGCAAACGCAATTATTGCACTTGTAGTTTACGGAGGGGCAATCAGCGGGATAAGGGGTGGACGGCAAACGAGGGGCATAAAAAAAGAGCCACTAGGGCTCTTTTTACTGGGATTAACCCACTGCTTATTCAAGCAGTGACAACGTTAGGTTAAATGAATTAACCAGCGAAGTTTTGGTTAACGAAGTCCCAGTTAACTAGTTGCCAGAAGTGGGCAAGGTAGTCAGGACGCACGTTACGGTAATCGATGTAGTAAGCGTGTTCCCACACGTCAACTGTCATGATTGGCGTTACTGAGCTGTCAGTCAGTGGCGTTGCAGCATTGCTAGTGTTGACGATAGCAAGTGTGCCATCGGCTTTTTTCACTAACCATGTCCAAGCGCTACCGAAGTTGTTTACTGCTGAATCAGTAAATTGTGCTTTGAATGCGTCGAATGAACCGAAAGCAGCATTGATTGCATCAGCAACTGGGCCTGTTGGCTCGCCGCCAGCGTTTGGTGCTAGGCAGTTCCAGTAGAAAGTGTGGTTCCACACTTGAGCTGCGTTGTTGAATACGCCGCCAGTAGAAGTTTTGATGATGTCTTCTAAAGATTTACCAGCGAAATCAGTTCCTTCGATTAAGCCGTTTAGCTTAACAACATAAGTGTTGTGATGCTTGCCGTAGTGGTATTCAATGGTTTCTTGAGAAATGTGTGGTTCTAGTGCGTTCTTTGCATATGGTAATGCGGGTAATTCGAAAGCCATTAGTATCTCTCCATGGTCTTAGGTTATCGTTTTTAAACGTGCTCACTTAGGACTATTGTACCGATAAAATTTGTGATGTGAATCATTGTTTAGCTAATTGACTAGATAGACGCCATCATTGGCAGCATTGAAAAATCAAATGTCGGCATAACCTTACAAACTATGGGATTTTGTTCTGCCTCTAGCTGACGTACAATAGTCGCATTGAGTCAATGTCATCCTACTTAGGAATCAAAATGGAAACAGTAGAGAAAATTAAGCAGCAGATCACGGAAAACCCTATCATTGTTTATATGAAAGGCTCTCCTAAGTTGCCTAGCTGTGGCTTCTCGTCACAGGTAGCTCAGATCATGATTAACTGCGGTGAGCAGTTTGCATTCGTGGATATTCTTCAGCATCCAGACATTCGCGCAGAATTACCTAAGTTTGCTAACTGGCCGACTTTCCCACAATTGTGGATTGAAGGTGAGTTGATCGGTGGCTGTGATATCGTCGTGGACATGTTCCAAAAAGGCGAATTACAACCTTTGATCAAAGCCGCTGCCGCTAAGATCAAGACTGAAGAATAAGCGTTAATGTTTTTTTTATAAGTATTAATGAAAAAGCCGCCATGATTAATATCATGGCGGCTTTTTTGTCGCTGCTTTTCAGAGTTCTATTGCTAAAAAACCACTACAACAAACACTTCAATAACACGGCGATTCCTCAAGCCCCCAAGCAAAAATTAGTGAGGGGCGACATCTGACTCATTGTGCTTATCGTGTGGCTTGGTCGCGGGTAACAACAAGTTCATGGTAATTGCGACAATACCACACAAGCTGATACCAGTCAGACTGAATGAACCTATGCCAAATGCCATGCCGCCGATACCAAATACTAAGGTGACACCGACAATGCTTAAATTACGCGGCTCAGACAAATCCACATGATTGCGAATAAGGGTGTTGAGGCCAACGGCTGCTATTGAGCCGAATAACAAACACATAATACCGCCCATCACAGGGACTGGAATGGTTTGCATCAGCGCACCTAATTTGCCGACGAAGGCCAACGTGATGGCAGTAATGGCGGTCCAAGTCATAATTTTTGGATCAAAATTGCGCGTTAGGGTTACAGCACCAGTGACTTCTGAGTAAGTCGTGTTTGGCGGGCCACCAAAGGCTGCAGCTGCAATTGTGGCGACACCGTCTCCCGTTAGTGTGCGGTGTAGGCCAGGTTTTTTCATAAAATCTTTACCTGTGACATTAGATATCGCCAGAATATCACCTATATGTTCAACCGCCGGAGCGATTGCCACTGGGATCATAAAGGCGATAGCATGCCAGTTAAATTCGGGTGCGACAAATTTAGGAATCGCAATCCAACTGGCTGCAGTCACAACCGCAAAGTCAACAATACCAAAGGCAAGACTTAAGCCGTAGCCCACAATAATCCCTGTTAAAATCGGCATGACTTTGAGTAAGCCCTTGGCAAAAATTGCCACTGCTATTGTGGTACAGAGTGACGCGAGTGAAATAAATAGCGCAGTATTGGTGTCAACAAGGGTCAAGCTACCATCGCCACTTTTCCCCAATGCCATATTCACGGCAACTGGAGCTAGGCCAAGGCCGATGATAATGATCACAGGACCCACTACCACAGGCGGTAGCAGCCTATGGATGAAGTCGGTACCGCGCACTTTGACCAAGGCGCCGAGCATGACGTAGACCACGCCCGCGGCCATAATGCCGCCCATGGTGGAGGGAATTCCCCAAGTCTGCACGCCATAGAGTATGGGGGCAATAAAGGCGAAGGATGAGGCAAGGAAGATAGGCACTTGGCGTTTAGTGATCAATTGGAACAGTAGGGTACCGATACCTGCGGTAAACAATGCCACACTAGTATCTAGTCCTGTCAGCAGCGGCATTAACACTAGGGCACCGAAGGCTACAAACAGCATTTGCGCGCCCTGTAGGGGGATAGCGAGTCGTCTCATTTATTATTCTCGTTAATTTTAGGGTAAACCGACAAATGATATCAGTTTGTAGGGTTTTCAGCAGAAGAAAATCGCCCGTTTTGCCGACTCGGATCACTGTTTGGCTTTTCCGTGCCATGGTTGGTACGGAAATGGGGCTAAATTTTGCCAAGACTCGCTTAAGGCGCTAACTATGGTACAATTTGCCCCATCTGACGTTACTTCAACTACTCAAAGATGCTGAAATTCCTATTGAAGCCGAGCTTAATTGCATTTCTATATTGTCTGTTCACGATTAATAGCGTCAATGCTGTTGAGGTGAGTAAATTAGATGAGGCCAATGTGCCTGTGTCTTCGCGCGCGGTTGCAGAACGCGACAAAGCCTTAAAAAGTGCGCTTGAGCAAGTCATTATCAAGAACACTGGCACGGCGCGATCCCTCGACAACAGTCTGATCCAATCTCAGCTCAGTAATCCTGATACCTTGCTGAGCCAGTATGGTTATATCGAGCAGAATGGCCAATTACTGCTAACTGCCAGTTTTGAACACCGTCGCATCGTGGCGCTACTGCGTCAGGCGCAATTGCCCGTTTGGGGAACACAACGCCCGCTGACCTTATTTTGGGTCGCAATGCCAGGCGATGGCGACACTACGATATTGGGTGACTCGTCTGCGTTAGCCGAACGTAAACTCTTTAGTGATTTTTCCGATGCCCGCGGTATCCCGGTGTTGCTGCCAATCTTAGATCTTGATGAGTTGATGGGAATTAACCCTAACGATATCAAAGGTATGTTTGCCGATATCGTGGCGAGTGTCTCTGGCCGTTATCAAGCTGACTTTTTGGCATTGGTGGCGATTGATGCCGCTGGTAGCCAAGTTCGTTACCGTTTAAATCTCTATACTAAGGCCACCATTGACTCTTTGACTCCACCGTTATTCAGTTACAACGGCACCGCTGAAAATTCTACCCAGGCGATTGAAGCCATGATGGCGGCGTTAGGCGAATACTATTTTACTAAGTATGCCATTGCTGATACTGGTACACAGCAAGGCGCGAGTGTCACTTTTGTGAACATTCAAAAAATGGCGCAACTAGTTGAAGTTGAAAAATATTTGAAACAACTTAGCGCGATTAAAAATGCCACGTTAACGCATATTCAAGGTCATACCGTGACCTTCTCGCTAGATTTGTTTGGCTCAGAAACGGATTTACAACGTTTACTAAGCTTAGAGCCGCGAATTTCTGTGGTCGCACCTGTGAGTGCGGGGGAATTTAGCCCAGTCTCTAACCAAACAGGCAAGCCTGTGTATGAATGGCGCTTACCTTAAGATGTTATCGGCCGTGCTTAGCCATGCTAAGCACGGCATTGTTTTTATTTGATATTGAGAAGACCGAGTGCCCTTAAACTCACCTCTGCAACTCTCGTTACCTGTGCATTTGCCAGATGACGAAACCTTTAATAGTTATTACCCCGCCGCGGGTAATGATGAACTTATTCAAAAACTGAGAGCCAATGCCGAAGGACAGGGTGAAGCCGCCATTTATTTGTGGGGCCCAGTTAAATCGGGTCGAACTCATTTAATGCACGCCGCTTGTGCTCACGCCAACGAAGTTGAGCGTCGCAGCTTTTATATTCCCTTAGGCATACATGCGAGCATTTCGACCGCCTTGCTTGAAGGACTAGAACAGTTAGATTTAGTCTGTATCGATGATGTCGATGCCATCGCTGGTCACCCCGTCTGGGAAGAAGCGATTTTTGATCTCTATAATCGCGTCGCCGAACATAAAAATTGTGCTTTAGTTGTCAGTGGCAGTTCGTCACCTGCGGACGCGGGTTTCCTGTTACCTGATCTCGTTTCACGCATGCAGTGGGGGTTAAATTATCAACTGCAACCTATGGCTGATGATGAGAAACTTGCCGCTCTGCAACGCCGCGCCGCTATGCGTGGTCTGCAATTACCGGAAGACGTTGGGCGTTTTTTGTTGAACCGAATGGCGCGGGATTTACGTACCTTGTTCGATGTATTGGATAAGTTAGATAAAGCCTCATTAGTGCATCAGCGCAAGCTCACCATTCCCTTTGCCAAAGAGATGCTGCATCTTTAAAAGCATGATTGGATAGAGACATGGTTTGAGTCGGCTTTTGGCGTGTTTTGAACATTCTTTTGAGTTAGTTGTGAGTTGGTTTTGAATTAGCGTTGAGCGATGAAAACGCTAAACATTGTACTATCCATTAAGCGTAAAGCCCAAAAATCAAAAGCCCGTCATGCTGAATGCAGACGGGCTTTTTGTTTATCTAAAACTTAAACACTCTATTGTTGAGGATGACGGTGACGGTCGCCACTTAAGTGAAGTTCAGGCTCAAAGCGTGGCTGTACATCGTTTGTCGGTGCATTGTTTTGGCCTTTGAGCTGCGCATTCGCAGGCGATGTGGCTAATGTTTGACGCCAGCTTTGACCTTGGGTCATGGCAATCGGCTCGGGCAGGCTTTCAATCAGACTGATCCCATCAAGCTCTGGTAGAATTTCATCAATCACCAGTGCAGCGCGATTCTCTAGGCTGTCTTGTGCAATTCTACCTCTTTGTCCCCAGTCAATAATCAGCGTATCCGCAGTTAACACCGCAGGTTTATTGGTGACGGCGACATCACGTAATATTTGATAGCGATAACTCATCATGGCTTCTTCAAACAGCATAGCCGTGTCTTCACGGGTGCTGGAATAGGCATAGAAGTCGCTGGCGATATCGGTAGAAAAGAAAGTACTCACATCCGATGGTTGATAGGCCTTTTGCACATTATTCGCCGCTGCGCCGAGGAAACGGACATTGGCAAGTCCCATCATTTCAGTGCTCATTAATGGATAGCTGGTGCTGACTTGATCAGATATCAGGCTCTTGTTGGCATTGCGGCGACTGTAATCATCTAGCAGTCTTGGCCCTGTGAGTGAGGCATGTACGCTGCGGGGGAAGAAGTCATTGGCATGGGCTAGCTCGTGATACAGCAATGAGGCTAGATCAGGATTGATTTGTGCTAACGTTCGGTCTGCTCTGACGGTGATAGGTACGCCAAGTGACGCATATTGATTGTCTTTGACATAACGCCAAGGCATCACAAAGTTAAGATCATCACCGAAATTACTGCGGTAATCCGGCGCCTCATTAATGGTGTCACGCTGGCTTGGCGTAAGCCATAAATCGTCGGGATCGAGATAAATCGCTCCTGTAACTACCCAATAGAAGGAAGGGCGCACGTCATAGCTAATCACCACGGCCGTGACGGATTGTAACAGGCGAGCAAAATCGCTGTTGGGGTCCATCTGGGCTAAAAAGGCGGCAAAGTTATCGCCCATCCAGTCGTGGGAAACCAGTACACGATTAAGAATGGTCTCACGATTTAGATCGCTTGAGGTTTGTCCTATCAAAGGTAAGGTATTGATAGTGCAACTATCATTGAGCTGATTAGAGTAAACACAGCCCGCTAGCACATTGGCGTAAGGCGAGGCGGGACGATAGGCGTGAGTGCGCGCCACTGGAGTATCGAAATACTGCGAGCTGATCGCAGGCGCGGCGGTTGTTAGCACAAAAGCATCATCACTGAGTGGATTACCGTTAATGCTGGCGTTCACTTTGAGCCGAGTGATTGTATCTTGGGCGACTGATGGCGCGGTAAATAAAGGCCTAAACGGATCGCTTACATCGACCATTAAATCTGGGCCAGACGCCACGCACCAAGAGATATTCGCAGCGCTTAATCCTGATTGTTGTCCGAGCCTTAAGCTGACATTGTTACCTTCAACCACTTGGTGATCTTGGCGGACGTTCAGTACACCCGTCGATGCGGGATCGACATTAATGCCAATTTCTCCGCTGACATCTAGATTACTTCCCGTGACATGCAAGCTAAAACGGTAGCCGCCTGCGGTGGTAGTATCAAAGGCTAATACCGGGCTGTTTTGACTGACTAATTGTATGATAGGTCCATCGATTTGCTGCCAGCGAAAGGTTAAGTTTTGGCTATCGCGATTAAGGATGTTGGCAATGATGGCACTGGATTGACCTGCCACATAAGTCGGCTCAGTTTGAAAACGGATTGAGGATGATGTAGTAACAAGGAGCGGCGAAATGCTATCTGTGCAGCGTGGCAGTGAGGTGGAGGGGGGCGTTACTCCGCCATTATCTGTGTTGCTGTCTCCACCGCCTCCGCATGCCACGAGTAGGCTAGAGCAGGCCATTAATCCCAAAAGCTTCAGTGGTATCGATATCCCCATTACAGCATTCTCCCTTGTTAACTCAGCAGTGCGATTAGACTTTTTGTGACTCACGGGATACTAAGGCCCCACGATGAGAAACTGACTATAGCACGAGGGTTAAGTTGCAAGAAGTCAGTATAAGTATATTAAGTGTTAATTCTGCGTGGTTTAACTGCTCGTTTATCTGGGCGCTGAACTGAGGTTGAAGGGGATATTTGAACGCAGATCTTTAGCGGAGTTTGGCGTTGCGATTTAAAAATGCCGCCATACCCAGTAAGGCAAGACGGCGCTGAAATCACATTGTATGCAATGGCTTATTCTTTGGATTTTTTCTTCAGGCCTAATCCCAGTTCTCGACCACGGATCCGAGCGTAGAAGGGGAAGGCAATCAGCAGCACACCAATCAACAATACTTCGATTAATGCAAAGGCGAAGGCATCGGTAGTGACATAAAGCAGCGTCAGCCCATGTAGCATATAGAGGCACAGAATAAAACTCGCCCAAGCATAAGTATATGGATTACCTTGGAAAACCCCTTTTGCAGGCAGTAACAATGGCACTATCCATAAGAGGCTAAATAGCAGAGTATATTCACCGCTAATACCCTGACCAACAAACCAGCCGCCTAATAGCAGGACGAGCGCAAAGTAACCTAAACGACTAAGAGTAAATAAGGTGTTGGACGTCATATGTCTACCTAAGAATTAAAATTAAAGCGATTTTATAAAAATCATAATTAAAGAATAGCGAGCACATTCTCTGGAGGACGGCCGATGGCAGCGCGTTGATTGGCGAGCACAATTGGCCGTTCGATGAGTTTAGGCGTGTTCACCATGGCTTCAATCAATTGCTGCTCAGTCAATGAGGTGTCGGCAAGCCCCAAGGTTTGATATTCCGTTTCTTTGGTGCGCATTAATTCGCGAGCACTGATGCCTAATTTTGTCAGAATGTCGCCAATGACTTCAGCCGTAGGAGGCGTTTTTAAGTATTCCACTAGGGTAATGTCACAACCTTGTTGCTCAAGTAGAGCTAAGGTTTCACGGCTTTTTGAACAACGTGGGTTATGGTAAATCGTCGCTTGGGTCATAGTGCTAGAGGCTCAATACGGGCTGAAATAACAATGGAGCGGATGATAACAGAAAAAACAACGCCCCGTCAGTGTGTTCGGGGCGTATAAATGGGAAATGAAGTTAAATCAATTTGTAAAACAACTGATTACTTAAGCGCTTCCATCTCCTTATCGGCCATTTTGAACTGGCGTATACGGGCTTCAATACGTGCAAGCTGTAAGGGATTACTTTCAGATGCACGGTAGGCAAAGTTTAGCTGATCGATAGCGCCCTTATAATTAGCTCCCAAAGCCATGAGCTCAGCGGTAGAAAAATATTCTAACGCCTGATTGCCTGTTTTTTTGTAAACAGCGCTCAGTAATTGGTAGGGCAGCTGATTTTGTTTATCGAGGAATATCATGTCCTCCAATAAAGGAATAGCTTTAGGGGCTTGGTCAGCTTCGATGTAAATATTGGCTAAGTTGGCGTTAATCACTTGCGATGTTGGCTTCATTTTTCGCTGGGCTTCAAGCATAGCAATCGCCTTTGCATAGTCTTTACGTTCGGTCAATAAGTCGGCTTTAGTATCGATATAAAACAGATTGTTATCATCAATTTTTAACAGTTCATCGACGATTTTTTCCGACTCATCAAACTTCTTCAATCTAAATAACGCCAGCGCTTTGCCATAGAGCGCCGCCTCTTTAAAGCTGTAGGTCTGTTTGTTTAGTTGCTTGTCAAACATGCTCAAAACCGCTTCGTCGCTATAACTGGAAAAACGGACTTGAATACGAGCTTTCGCCAGTTGGAAGTTCAGGTTATCGGGAATATAACGCTTAGGATATTGCTCGGCGCGGTTACGGGCTTCAGTGATCCGCGACTCTGGTAATGGGTGAGTTAGCAGCATTTGTGGCGGTGTGGTGGTAAAGCGGTAACGAGTGGCTAACTTACCAAAGAAATCCGCTGCAGCGTTGGGATCAAAGCCTGCATCCACCAAAATTTGCATACCGATGCGGTCGGCTTCTTTCTCGTGCAAACGGGTATAGTTGATTTTTGATTGTGTTGCCATCGCTTGGGTCGTCGCCAGTGCAGCCATACCGGCTTGTGGTACGGCAATGGTTAATAAAATGGCGCCGAGTAAACCCGCAATTGTCGCAGGATTGCTCTTTTGTTGTGCTTCGAGCGAACGCGCAAGGTGACGTTGGGTAACGTGGGTAATTTCGTGGCCGAGTACTGAGGCGAGTTCGCTTTCGTTATCGGCATTGAGAAATAAGCCTGTGTGCACGGCAACATGGCCGCCGAAGAAGGCGAAGGCGTTGATTTCATCATTTTGTAACAAGAAGAAATAGAAGGGCGTTTTTACCCCTGTGGCATGGGCGACCAGTTTGTTGCCAAGTTCTGTAAGGTACTGACTCAACACAGGATCATTTAACATAGGCGCCGAGGAGCGAATGATGCGCATATAGGCATCACCGTAAACCATTTCTTTTTCAAGGCTGAAGGTGTTAACTGCGGCCGTACCTAAATCCGGTAAGTCATTGTTGGCAAAGCTTTTGGCGGCTAAAGTTAGCAGCATCAAAGAGAATGCGCCTGCAACAAAAGGTTTTAATCGAGTCAAAAAAGTCAAGTTACGCAAGCGGATCCTTTATTTCTAATTATCTCAACTAAAGGCAGAGATACTGCACTTAGCTTGTAGTTTGAGGTGCAACTTAGGATAATAGCCCAAGTTCGTCTATAGCAAGTTCATTATGATTTTTATTGATTTAACGCTATTTCGCTGTCCTGTGCCTTTAGTTAAAGTGAAACTTGCATTGAAGCCAATGCGAGACGGCGAGCAATTGCATATCTTACTCTCAGACTCAGGTTCGCGGCGAGATGTTCCCCAATATTTAAAAAAACAAGGTCATGTCGTGCAAGAGTTGCGTAATGATGTGAGTCTGTTAGCCTTGATGGTCACCAAAGTTGATCTATCTCAGGGATAAATTGAGGATTTTCATGTTTAAATCCTTTCCGAGTCGTGACCTAATTTAATGTGCACGCTAGATAAGTTCACCAAATGAGTTTGCTAGCTGGGCGTAAGATTTCCGTTCTGCTAACAAGTTGAAGTGAAAGTAGTTTGATAACGTCGTAGATAACACCATGATAAATAAACTTTCCTGAGCGTTTGGGAAGCCTAGCCAACCATCACTATTGGAATGATCCATGTTTACTGTTTTTTCTCGTTGGTATCAAGAGCGCTTTAGTGATCCACAAGCTGTGACCTTAATGGCTATTCTTGTTGGGTTCGCGTTAGTGATTTATTTTGCCGCAGGTTTACTTGCCCCCTTATTAGTCGCGCTGGTGTTGGCATTTTTATTGGAATGGCCCGTGGCGCAAATGCTGAAATTAGGCATTAATCGCACCGCTGGTGCGTCCTTAGTTATCGTGTTGTTTTTGGGCATTGTGGTCTTACTGACATTTGGCTTAATTCCGAGTGTGTGGCGTCAAGGCGTGAGCTTAATTGCTGATTTGCCGAGCATGATAGATAAAGGGCTGCTGACGCTACAAACATTGATCAACCAATACCCGCAATTTATCAATCCTGAGCAATTAGATTTGATGGTCGCAGAGCTTAAAAAACTGCTCGATACTCAGCATGTACTGGATATTGCTAAGCAATTAATTGGCTATTCAGCGTCATTACTCGTCTTGATGGTATACGCGATTTTAGTGCCTCTGTTGGTGTTTTTCTTTTTAAAGGATAAAGATCAGCTGATCAGTGGCAGTAAGCGTTTTTTCCCTGCTAATCGTCAATTAGCCCGCAAAGTGTGGTTTGAAATGCATCAGCAAATTTTCAATTACATTCGTGGCAAAGTGATTGAAATCGTGGTGGTTGGTGTCGCGAGCTATATCTTGTTTGCCTTAATGGGGCTGAGGTATTCAATGTTGCTCGGGGTGTTGACTGGCTTGTCGGTATTGATCCCCTATGTTGGCGCAACCTTAGTCACCTTGCCGATCACCTTAGTGGCATTTTTTCAGTGGGGTTTTAGTTCTGAATTCGGCTATTTGATGTTGGGTTACGGCATTATTCAGGCGCTCGACGGTAATTTACTCGTGCCGATTTTGTTCTCCGATGCGGTGGATTTGCATCCAGTGATAATCATAGCCGCGGTATTAGTCTTTGGTGGTTTATGGGGCGTGTGGGGGGTATTCTTTGCCATTCCATTGGCTTCCTTGGTTAAAGCCGTGATTAACGCTTGGCCTAAAACTGAGGTTGAGACTCTTCAGGGACTCGATGCGAGTTGATGACGACTCGCTCGATTTCCAGTTTTGTCTGCTGGCTTGCATGTAACAACTGAATTTAGTCTCTAAATTTAGAGACTAAATTTGACACTGAGTTCCGCTATGGAGCTCAGTGTCAGAGATGAGTAGGGCGTTTAGGCACTCTTTTTAATTTCCACGTATAGTCGTCATTACACATCCTTATCAAGCAGCACTTACTCCTTTCGTTAACTTTTATGGTTTTGAGTTTGTCCTTAAGTCCTTCGAGTAGAGCCCAAATTGTTTAACCCTGGCTTTTTATTATGTCCTTAGTTGCTATAGGGATTTACATTATGTAACCTCTAGGTTAGGTATATGTAAAACTCTTATATAAGCATGTGGTTACATGATGCAGCGCACATTTTACCCTTGAGTATATTGATAAAGTTGGGTTGCTTAGCATGGGTTTGCTTATTCGTACATCCTTAGCTAAGTTATATCGAGTCGTGCTATTTACTTTTGGTTGCGAGATGGAAGTCACCCTGACAAGAATTTCCACTGACAATCGCCATTGGAGGATACTATTGTGAGCAAAAAACTATTAAGTGCGCTTTTCGGGGCAAGTCTCGCAGCGTTAGCGCTGTCGCCAACCGCATTTGCTGCAGATCAAAAATTGTCTGATTTCCACGCTGAGTCGGGTGGATGTGAAAGCTGCCATAAAGATGGTACACCTTCTGCGGATGGTGCTTTTGAATTTGAACAGTGTCAAAGCTGTCACGGTTCTCTTGCTGAAATGGACGCTGTGCATAAACCACATGACGGCAATTTAGTCTGTGCAGATTGTCATGCGGTGCATGATATGAATGTAGGTGAAAAACCGACCTGTGAAAGTTGCCATGATGATGGCCGCACACCAGCGACGATTCTGAAAAAATAATTAAAAAATGTTAGAAGCGTTGGCATCTGCCTTCAAGTCTACATAAATAACGCCAGCAAATGTTGGCGTTATTTTTATCCGTAAATGAATCAATTACTCGTCTTTGGGTTGGCCTTGGATGATCTTCTTACCAGAGAACATGGCTGAAATAATGCCAGGTTGACGTTTAACTTCGGTATAAACCACAGCGAATACGTGTAGTAAAATCAGTAGAAAAAGTAGATAAACCGCATAAACGTGAACTTCACCGGCTAGTCCCTTCAGCGGTTTAAGCGCAGCCGCTTTCTCAGTATTCACCCCAGTGGCATCATAGGGTTTTAAGCTTGCTGGGTCGACATTGGTATCGGCCAGATAGCTTTGTACTGCACTACCTAATGGCGGAAAGTAAATATCGGTTCCTGCACGTAAAAGCCCAGTAACCATGATAGTGATTAACAGCAGCATGATGCCGAGAACGGCAAATTTGCCTTTAGGATTATGGCCTAAATACTGCGGATTTTTACCCGCGGCCAATTCTGACTTATAGGTCATTAATTCATTTTTGCTATTAGCATTGGGAAACATATGGCTGAAACGCGCATATTTGTTGCCGACAAAACCCCACACAAGGCGAATAATGAGGTTGATTGCAAACGCATAGCCTATGTACACGTGTAAAGTTTTTAAGCCAATTTTGCCCGTTAATTCAGTGATGCCTAACTCTGCACGATACATCATGATGCCACCGACTAAGATGAGTGCGAGTACGAGAATGACATTAATCCAATGGAATAATCGCGTCGGTTTGTCCCAAACTGAGTAGGATTTAACTTCAAACGCGCTGGGTTTGCTGCTGGACATGGAATTTCCTTATTTTTTTGTTGGTATGATCTTACGCTTTTATCTCAAAATTTCAGTAATTTTTTTCAGTTTCAATTAAGACTTCTGATTGATAGTGTATTCAACGAAAGTGTTAGAAGTTTTTGATTTGCGTACGGTAAATATTTTTCACGTAAGTCTTTTTAATCTGTTTTATCTAATGCTAATATCGTCACCACGGTAGACTTGGAAGTCTATTGAACGGATGTTGAAGTTGTATTGAGAGGATTTTAGGTTCTCAAAGTGAATAATCGTTAATCAGACAGGGAGTGAGCAGGATGTTCAAAATATTACATTGGATTGTAGTGTCACGATCGCAAGTATTAATGGAATTGCTAGCAGGACGTTGGCCACAGGAGTTTCTCGTTAAGTTGACGCAAGTCAGCCCTGATGAGATGTGTGAACAAATCAAGGATAATCATGCCTCCATGGTAGTGATTGATTTAGCAACTGTTGATCTTCAAAAAGCCCATCAATTTCAGCGTTTACTTGCCCGTGAACAACCAAGTGTACGAGTCGTCTATTTACAATTCCCTAAACAAGTCGATGCACGTTTTTTAATGCAAGCGGCCACGACCGCAGGGGTGTTTTATCTCGATGCGGGTTTAACTGAGATTAGCCTAGGATTATCGAATATTTTACGAGGCCATAGGGTGATACCAATTCAACTTGTCAATGGGGTAAACGATGACTTTGGTTTGTTCGAAGATACTGAGCCGCTGACGATTCGTGAGCGAGAAGTATTACAAGCCCTCTTAACGGGTAGTACTAACTTAGATATTGCTAATCAGCTGTTTGTCAGTGAAAGCACGATAAAAACCCATTTGTACCGAGTATTCCGTAAGATCGGTGTGTCGAGCCGTGGTCAAGCGATCGCGTGGGCGCAAACCTATTTGCACGATGTGGTGGTTTAAATCTGTATTAGCACTGATAGAAGACACTAATTTGGCAAGGGAATACTGTTCTAGACATAGATGTGTGCGTTTAGAGATTAGTACCTAAGTTAAGTGTTATCTCAGAAATGATAAAAGGGGCTTTTGCCCCTTTTGTTTGTCTTAAAATCAATCGAATTAAAACGTTAAATTAACGTCCTAACCAAGCCGCGAGTTTAGTTCTGTCACTAATTGCTAGGGCGACAGTGTCCTTTGGCGCGGCAGTTATCATCAATTCACCCGTCATCAATTCATCCCGTCTAAACCAATGTAAATTCAAGGATTCACCTAGCGGATATTGCTGTAGCTGCGCCTCAAATTGCGCGCTGACTTGCAAGTTATCGGCGGCAATTAACACATCCCCCGCACTTAATCCCGCAAGGTGGGCAGGGCTGCCTTGGGTAACGGTCACCACTTTCAATCCCATCGGCGCCACTTGAGTTTTCGCGCCAAAGGCAATCTCATAGCCTTTTAGTTGCCCGCCGCCCACATCCTGCGGACCTTGGCTGGCTCGAAGGTTAAACTCGACACCAAATTCGGCGAGTAGTGGAGCCAGTGGAATATCGTCGGTGTTATCTAAGTAGGTAAATAAATCGTGGCAATCACGGCCAAGGAGTCGCTCGACAATCGCTTGGTGGCAGCTGTCAGTCGTGCCTTTATTTTGCAGGGCATATTCCTGCCACAGGATCTGCATCACATGGTCGAGATTGTATTTGCCTTGGGTTTCATGGCGCAGGGTTAAATCTAAGTACAGCGCAAACAGCGCGCCTTTGGTGTAATAACTGATGATAGCGTTTTGCGCGTTTTCATCCTGCTTATAGAACTTAGTCCATGCATTAAAGCTCGAGTCCTTAACGCTTTGTTTAAAGCGTCCTTGGCTGCGATAAACGCGGGTGAAGGTTTCACTCAGCATATCTAAATAACTTTGTTCATCTACCAACCCGGCGCGATAGGTAAGGAAGTCATCATAATAGGAGGTGATGCCTTCATAGGCCCATAGCTGCGGCGTATAGGTTTCAGCCTCCAGTTTATAGGGTAAAAAGCACTCTGGCTTAATACGCTTCACGTTCCAGCTGTGGAAATACTCGTGGCTGCACAGGGATAAATAAGTGCGATAGTCGTTATTGATTGGCGCATTGAGCGACAGCGGTAAGTCCTTGCGTGAACACATCAATGCGGTAGATGCTCTGTGTTCTAACCCGCCAAAGCCATTGTCTAATACTGTGGTCATAAACAAGTAACGTTTAAACGGCGCAGGCGTACCAAAAAGATTGATTTGATACTCACAAATGGCTTTTAAGTCTTGGCAGAGCCTTGGCATGCAAGCGCGGTGGCGGCCATTGAGTACGATATCGTGTTGGACGCCGCAGGCATCGAAACTGGCTAAGGTAAATAAGCCCATTTCCACTGGATGATCGATAAGCTCGTCATAGCTTGTGGCACTAAATTGGCCGAAGGCAAAGTCGTCACCACTGATGCGGGTCATGCTCGTAGCGACGCGCCAATCACTTAATGTGGGCTCAGAGGACGGTAACATAGTGACAGTGTGGGTTTGTTGTTCAAAACCGTGGGCGGATAAAAACACGCTACTGCCGTTAAAGAAGCCGTGGGTTGTGTCCAAATGCGCAGTGCGCACCGACAGATCCCAAGCATACACTTGATAAGTCAAAATGATTTCGCTGCTATTATTGTCAACCGACCAAGTTTGCTTATCTAGTTGGCTGAGCTTGAGCGTTTGGCCATTAGCATCTTGTGCCTTGAGTTCAATAATATTTTTAGCAAAGTCGCGCACCATATAACTGCCAGGCAGCCAAGCGGGTAGGCTAAAGACTTGCACTGGCTTGGGTTGGGATAATGTCATAGTAACAGCGAATAAATGGGCTTTCGGATCGACGGGGATTATCTGGAAATGGATCATATTTATCCTACAAAACCTGAGTATTTTAATGGTGGCCATGCTGCCAAAAATGCCTGCAACTGGCAAATGAAAAGCAAAATATCTACAGACACAAAGCGTTGAATTACTAGTATACTATGCCAACTAACCCAAGGAGGACGCCCCATGGCCGAAGAAACGATTTTCAGCAAAATTATTCGTCGCGAAATTCCCGCGGATATTCTGTATCAAGATGAACTAGTGACTGCCTTTAGAGACATTTCCCCTAAGGCGCCAACGCACTTCTTGATTGTCCCAAATCATTTAATCCCAACGGCAAACGACATGAAAGCCTCTGATGAGCCTGTGCTTGGCCGTATGATGACGGTTGCAGCTAAATTAGCGGCGGAAGCGGGGATTGCTAAAGATGGCTACCGACTGATCATGAACTGCAATCAACACGGTGGACAAGAAGTCTATCACATTCATTTTCACCTTGTGGGCGGGGAGCCTCTGGGGCCCATGTTGAGCCAAGGCAAATGAAGGTAAATTCGGATTTTTTCCCGCTGACCCAAATGGCGCAGCGGTTTGTGGATCAACTCGCTCAGTGTCGCCGTCTCGGTTTAACCGTATTGGAGGCGAGTGAGCACCATGTGTTGATTGAGTTGCCCTACAGCACTGAATTAATTGGTTATCCCGATACGGGCGTTATCCATGGTGGAGTGATCACTACCTTAATGGATACTGCCTGTGGCAGTGCAGTGGTCAGTGCAATTTTCCATAAATTCAAATTGTTAGAAATCTCACCCACGCTCGATTTGCGGGTGGATTATATGAAGCCCGCTCAGCCCCATAAACCTGTGTTCGGATTTGCGGAATGCTACAAGTTGTCCTCCAATATTGCCTTTACCCGCGCGATTGCTTATCAAGACAGCATAGATGATCCCATTGCCCATGCTGTTGGCTCTTTTATGCGGATCAGCCCAGAAATGGTCGGTGATGCCTTTAGGCAAGCGTTGATGGGTGAAGCTGTGCCTGAGATAGGAGATACTGATGAGCGCAAATAATTCGGAACTTGGCACTGCCAGTCCCACTCAACACGCCCAAGTCAAAGCGCCTATCGATGTGCAAGGCATAGTTAAACGCGCCACTGAACTTAATGATTTTGGCCATTTACTTGAGCACGTTCCCTATGCCAAATTTATTGGCATGAAGGTGGAGCGTTTTGGTGATGAACTGATTTTTAAATTGCCCGCTAATGACGACAATATCGGTAATCCTGTGTTGCCCGCCATTCATGGTGGCGTGATTGCGGGCTTTATGGAAATGTCAGCGATAGTGCAGTTAATGGTATTTATGCAAACGGCAAAGGTGCCTAAAGTCGTTGATTTTTCAATCGACTATTTACGTGCAGGTCTGCACAAGGATAGTTTTGCTGAGTGTCGTATTACCCGTCAGGGTCGACGAGTCGCCAACGTGAATATTGATTGTTGGCAAACCAATCGTAAGCAGCTTATTGCTACGGCACGGGCGCACTTTCTGATTGATTAACTCGTTTTAGTGAGTAGATAGTTGAGTGATGATTAAGTCTGTCTTGTTAAGCATAAGTTCAGCACAGTTCACTTAGCTTGTCGTTTAATAGGGAATAATGCGCGCTAGCCGCGCATTTAGTCGCGTGACTGGGAGAAATATATGAAACAAATTTATACCGGACTATTATTGGCCGCGGCGCTGACCTTAGGTGCTTGTGCCTCACATACCGCAGGTATTTCAGTGAGTTCACTGGGTGAAACCCGCGTCGATAATTCCAGCTTTGCCAGAGATATTGCGGTACAGAGTGTGGATGCACGCCGAGTCGGTGATTTAGTGCAGGGCTCAGCGTTGATTGTTAGCAAATCATCAACTGACATGCGTGTGCAGTATAAATTCACTTGGTACGACGCCAGCGGTTACACCATAGAAGATGAGGCAACCAGCTGGAAATCGGTCAAATTACACGGCAAGCAACAATTGCAAGTCTCCGCCGTGGCACCTAATGCCCAAGTGGTTAAATTTGATGTGTACGTGCGCGAAACCTTCTCGAACTAAGCCTGAGTTCGCCCAGAAAATGCCAGCTATGCTGGCATTTTTCTTTTTATGACGTAAATGTGTCATCCCATGCTATTACTCATGTATACTAGGCGCCGCCAAGGGGTGTTTGCAGTGAATGAATTTACGTTGATTACTGCAAACTGAGATGTCAGCTGACGAACCCTTAGAACCTGATCCGGCTAATACCGGCGTAGGAATGGGCCAATTAACAGCACACTTCTGAATCGCTTATTCGTTGCCGGATCTCAAACATTATATTTGAGGTCCTATGTCAAACCGTAAAACGTCAAACCGTCATTCCCCGTTTTTAACCCGAGCGCCGCTGGCATTAGCCATTGCTGCCGCGCTGAGCACTGCTGCATTTGCACAAACCGACGCTATCGATAAACCCGATCCCAGTACTGAGATGGAAGTCATGGTAGTGACGGCGGATTTTCGCAGTTCAAGCTTAGAAAAAATGCCTTCAAGTATTACCGTTATCGACAGTCAAAAAATTCAAGATGAAAGCGCGCAGCATTTCGAGGATGTGCTTAATTCTATTGCTAACTTTAACTGGTCAGGTGGAAGTTCGCGGCCAAAATATTTTCAAATTCGCGGTGTAGGTGAGCAAGAGCAATACCAAGGTGCGCCTAATTCTTCTGTGGGTTACATCATTGATGATATCGATTTATCCGGTATTGGTATGGTGTCGAGCATGTACGATCTACAGCAAGTCGAAGTGCTGCGTGGACCACAGGGCACACGTTATGGCGCCAATGCTTTAGCGGGACTGATTTATCTGAAAAGTAACGATCCCACCGATGTGTTTGAACATGGCGGCGAAGTCTCGTTAGGCGATGATGATTTACGCACGTTTAGCGGTTTCAGTTCTGGCCCATTAACGGATTCTGGCAAGCTGCTTTATCGCGTGTCACTGCAGCAACATCAACAAAATGGCTACCACGACAACCTCTATTTAGGCCGTGACGATACCAATGGCCGCGATGAGTTCAGCGGCCGCGCTAAGCTGCGCTGGTATGCGACTGACGATTTGCAGTTTGATTTAACTGTGCTGCACGCCGATTTTGATAATGGCTACGATGTGTGGAGTTTAACCAATTCACCGACCCAGACGACATCGGATCAACCGGGTGTCGATAGCCAGCGCACCACAGGCGCAGGCTTTAAAGCGACCTATTCTGGTGCCGAAACCTTTGAGTTGACTTCGTTAACCTCTTTTGCGAATACCGATCACCATTACAGTTACGATGGCGATTGGTCGAACCCAGAGTATTGGGCTTCTAAGCAATGCAGTGATGACGATGGCAATCTGGCGCCGTGCCAATATGATTATTTTTGGGATAAAACTGGCCAACGTAAAACTGTGTCGCAAGAGTTTCGCTTAAGTTCTACCGAGCAGGGCCGAATCTTTGCGGACAGCACAGATTGGTTGCTTGGTGTGTACGCCATGAATCTGAAAGAAGATAACCAATTGTATTCTGAATACAATACTTGGCCGGATGAAGTCTTAGACTCTGAGTATGAAGCGACGAACTATGCCTTGTTTGGTCAGCTCGATACGGATCTGGGCTCAGATTATGCCTTATCTGTGGGTTTACGTTTAGAGCGCCGCAATAGCCATTACTCAGATACGAATAACGATAATTTCGACCCGAGCGAAACCATGTGGGGTGGTCATATTGCAGTGAGTAAAGTGCTGAATGACTCACACAACGCATATGTCCGTGTCGCGCGCGGTTACAAGGCGGGCGGTTTTAACATGACTTTGCCTGTCGAACTGAACGATAAAAAAGAGTTCAGTACTGAGACGCTTTATAACTATGAAATCGGCCTTAAATCCCATTGGCTAGCGGGGCTAATCGATACTAATCTGGCGCTGTTCTATATGGACAGACAAGATCAACAGGTGGCGGCATCCCAGCAAGACCCTGATAAACCACAGCGTTTTATTTTGTTCACCGAAAACGCAGGCAGTTCGAATAACTATGGTGCTGAGTTAGATGCGACCTGGTATGCCACGGATAATCTACAAATTTACTCAAGCTTAGGTTGGTTAGAAACCGCCTACGGCGATTATCAGTATCAGGACAAATATGGCACTGAGGTGGATTTAACTGGCCGCGATCTGGCCCATTCACCACACTTTACCTACAGCCTTGGTGGGACTTATCGTGCCAATTCGGGTTGGTTTGCTAACCTGAATCTTAGCGGTAAGAGTGAATTCTATTATTCAGACAGCAATGAATCCCGCTCTGAACCCTACACTATCGTCAATGCCCGCGTGGGCTATGAGGCGAGTGCATGGTCGGCGTATTTATGGGGCCGTAATTTGTTCAATGAAGAATACGGTGTGCGCGGTTTCTACTTCGGTAACGAGCCAGATAATGGCTGGGCAGAAAAGCAATATATTCGTTACGGTGATCCGCGTCAGATTGGCGTCACCTTTAACGTTAAGTTTATGTAAAAGCTCATATAATGGCTCAGGTCACTATGAGCCATTTGAGTTAACTTATGACTAAGCTGTAGTCCGGTGTAAGGGCTATAGCTTCTCTCAAATTTAAGGAATTAAGATGAAACTGACCGCAGAAATTAGCATGTATCCCTTCAATGAGAACTACCTCGATCCGATAAAGTGGTTCATTGGTCGCGTGGATAGCTATCCTAATATCGAGCGCGTGACCAATGCGATGGCAACCCAAGTGTGCGGCGATTATTTAGATGTGATGACTATGCTGGCGACCGAGATGCAAGCTGCCCATGAGAAGTGGGGCAAGGCAGTATTTGTGTGTAAGTTTATCGGTGGTGAGCTGAATTTAGCCCACAGCGAATAATGTTTTAGCGTCACATACGCGACAAATAGGCAGTGAGAACAACACAATGACAGATTTATGGTTAACCTTGGTCGAGAGTATGAATGCGGCCTTTGGTGAAGTCCATGTGATGACCGCATGGGAAGCCTTAGCGGTATTGCTGGCCATGGCATATCTACTGCTGGCAATGAAGGCGAGCGTCTGGTGCTGGGCGGCGGCCTTTGCCAGTACCGCCATTTACACTGTGTTGTTTTGGAAGGTGTCGTTACTGATGGAGTCAGTGCTGAATATCTATTATATGGCGATGGCGCTCTATGGATATTGGCTCTGGACCCAAGGCGGCGATAAACATCAAGGGGTCAAAGTGACCACTTGGTCGTTGAAAACCCACTTGAAGTTGATCGCGGTGACAGGCGTTATTTCGCTTTGTGTCGGGCACGGCATGGCGATGTATACCCAAGCCGCGTTCCCCTATTTAGATGCGGCCACGACCTGTTTTGCTGTGATGACGACCTATTTAGTGGCGAAGAAAGTACTTGAGAATTGGCTCTATTGGGTCGTTATCGACATAGTGTCTATTTACCTTTATCTCAGTAAAGGCTTGATGTTGACCTCGTTATTATTCGTACTCTATGTAGGGCTTGCAGTTGTAGGGTATTTCCTGTGGCGCACTGCGTTAGCCGATGCCCGTGAGGCCAATGCCTTGAAGTTACTCAGTTAATGCTCGATGTCAATGCTGCTAAGCCATACTCAACGCGTGAATCATTCAATACACTCTTGCCCATACTCAAACGAGGTGGGCTTGAGCAAGTGCAGAGTATTTGCGAGCTTTCGGGCGGCTTGAGTAATCATAATTATAAGATCACTACGCCAACAGGGTGTTATGTGCTGCGGGTCAATGCCGATGCGGCGGACAGTTTTTGCACCCGCCAGCAGGAGCGTTTTTACTGGCAACAACTCGCCCAAGCTAAACTTGCCCCAGCACTGCTGTGGGTGAGTGAAGATGAGCGCTATTACCTCAGTGATTTTATTGAGAGTGACCTTATTGAGAGTGACTTTATCGAGAGTGGCTTTATCGAAAGTGCTGTAGTGAGCGCAGCAGAGTGTGCGGCAATTGAACACAATGTGATTGATAGCGAACGCTTTCAACGTAAACGCTTCATCCATTGGCCTGCATTAGAGCGCCAAACCAGTGCCGCTGATTTTGTGCTGAGGCAGTCGTCTTTGGGCATTTTACATCACGGCTCTTCATCACAAGCTTGTTTAAGTCCTGAGCCTAGGTTGATGCCAATACAGCAAGATAAGCATCCCAACTCAACTGCGCGCTTACTGTTGGAATTATTGCTGCAATTGCGGGAACTGCCCACAGGTCCTTATGCCATTAGTATCACTGAACAATGGCAGGAATATCACCAGCAGATGCTTGCTTATCAGGCATCTCTTACCACAATGCACAATTGGAATGAGCGTGTGGCTAAACTGCTTAACATCCAAATCGCCATCAAAGATTGGTGCGATAACTTAGCGGCTTGTTTAATTAAACCGCAGTTTTGTCATCGCGATCTTAATCCCCACAACTTGCTACTCAAAAATAATCGTTTGTATTGTATCGATTTTGAGTATGCGACGGCGTCGCATCCCCTGTGTGAGTTAGCCGTAGTGTTAGCGACCCATGCGTTAACACCTGCCCAGCAAAACGAGTTAGTGACGCAGTATCTGAGTGAACACCCTTATGTCTCAGTAAACGCCGTAGCGGCCGTGCCCGCCGCCATTGACATGTACTGGGTATTTGCCTGTTACTGGGCATTATTGATGGCGGCGCAAACGGAGCCCAGTCGTAGCGCCGACTATCTCGCATGGTTTGATTGTTTTTGGCCGCTCATCACCCAAGCATCATAAGGATGGCTGTTCGATTGGAATCATAAAGTAGGCAAAGTATTAACATATTGAAAACCTTTATTAGACAAACTTGTTTGATATAAGAGGCAACTTTATATAGGCTCAAGCGTCATATTAGCAACAGTTCTAGGATGGATGATTCAGAATGAAAAAAGGCGTGATGCTACTTGTGTGTCTCTTAGGCTTAAGCGCCTGTTCCACTAAATTCAGTTACCATTTCCTCGATTGGGCCATCGGTTGGGAGCAAGAGGATTACGTTACTTTAGATAAATCGCAGCAAAAGGCATTTGACGCCCTCATTGAAAAATTTGTCCTGTGGCATCAATCCAAAGAATTGTCCCACTATGTGGTGCAATTAACCGAAGTCGAAAGCCTCATCAAAACCAATACCTTAACACCAGTATTATGGGCCGAGCATGTGGAGATTGCTAAGCGGCATTGGTTTCGTTTGTTTGAGTTTGCCTTGCCAGAATTACTGCCCATCATCATGTCCTTGTCAGATGAACAGGTGAAGCAAATCCTCGCCAAATTACGGGAAGATGAGCAGGAGCTCGTCAAAGAGTTTGCCGGCAAAACTCCAACGCAGTTACAAAAAGAGGCCGACGAAAACCTTCAAGAGCAATTTGATGACTGGCTTGGCAGTGTGAGTGCAGAACAGAAAGTGCTTATTCATCAGTATAATCAACAGCGTTTATCCACCTTAGATATGTGGCTCGAATACCGCCACGAATGGTTACGTCAGTTTGAGGTTGCCCTTGGGCAGCGCGCCGATAAAGCGCTATTAACCGAGCGTTTGACCCTGTTGATGACGCAGCCTGATGAGCTTAAGTCTGAGCAACATAAGGTGTTTTTGCGTAAAAATACTGAGGCATTTGGGACCTTACTGCTGGCAATGCACACGAGTTTGTCGGAGAAGCAGTCGAAACATTTTTATAAAAAGTTGGGTGGACTCATTCAAGATCTCACCGAGCTTAATCAAGAAGCCATTGAAAAAGAGGCGAGTGCAAAAAAAGCCTAGGCCATGAAAGATTTATTGGCTTGCTAGGGTCTATTCCTGCAAGCCAATAAATTAGTCAAAGAGAGACACTATGCCACTTGCATCCCTTTACCAAAAATTGCTCAATATGAGTCGCTATTTCGATGGCTTAGCGCCATTAGCCCTCAGGATTTACCTTGCGCCAGTGTTGATGCAAGCGGGCTATAACAAGCTCGCCCACTTTGACGATACCGTGGCTTGGTTTGCCAATCCCAATTGGGGTTTAGGCCTGCCAATGCCGGCGGTAATGGCAGGATTGGCAGCGGGAACCGAGTTCTTTGGCGCTATCTTATTGCTGCTTGGGCTTGCGACTCGGCTGATATCTATCCCTTTGATGGTCACTATGTTGGTCGCCGCATTTACCGTGCATTGGCCAAATGGCTGGTTAGCGATAGCCGATGGCAGTTCTTGGCTAGCCAACGACAGAGTGCTTGAAGCAGGGGATAAACTGGCGAAAGCCAAAGAGTTACTGCAGGAGCACGGTAATTACGACTGGCTGACCAGCTCAGGTAACTTAGCTGTGCTTAATAATGGGATAGAGTTTGCGGCAACTTATTTCATTATGTTGTTGGCACTCTTTACCTTAGGCGGCGGTCGTTACACTAGCCTAGATTATTTTATCGCTAAGCGCTGCGGGGTTAAGTAAGCCTTTTATAAAGTGCTCTTGATTTTAAATAGCAATCAAAGCGTTAAATCCCACCCATGCGGTGGGATTTTTTTATGCCTCTTTGCCAGCAATTTGCTATGCTTGAACGCAATTTATATCGAACTAGGATAAGAACTTGGACGCTATTGAACTTTTGCTCACCCGTCAATCGACCCCGCGATTAATCGCTCCCGCTCCCGATGCGACTCAATTAAAAATCATCTTAGATGCCGCCATTCGTGTGCCAGATCATGGTGCCTTAGCCCCATGGGAATTTATTATTGCCACTGACCAAGGGTTAAACACCTTAGCCGAAATCTTTGTTGAGGCGGCTAAAGCGAGTGGCGCCGATGAGGATTTCGTTAATAAAGCTAAGGGCATGCCAATGCGTGCGCCTATGGTGATTACCGTGGTGGCGAAAACGCAGCAACATCCTAAAGTCCCCGTACTTGAACAACAAATTGCAGCGGGCTGCGCAACGATGGCGATGCAACAAGCGGCTTTTGCCTTAGGTATTGGCGCAGTATGGCGCACAGGGGATTTTGCCTTCGATGCCAATGTGAATGCCGCCTTAGGCCTTGAGTCACACGATCAAATCGTCGGCTTTTTGTATGTCGGTACGCCAGCGGTTGTGGCACCCCAAAAACCGCAAAAGGACGGCAGCCAATACGTCCGTTATTTATGAAAAATAGTTTAAAAACATTTTAAAAAAAATTGTCTATTTCTAGTGGAGAAATCCTATGCAAGTGGCGCGTACTCCTAGATTAATTCTGCGGCAGTTAACCCCAGCCGATGCTTCATTTATGTTAGTCTTGCTCAATAGCCAAGGCTTTATTGAGAATATTGGCGACCGAGGAGTACGCACGCTTGTGCAGGCCAAGGATTATATCCTCAATGGACCGATGAAAAGTTATGCCGAGTGTGGTTTTGGCTTTTACGCCGTCGTGCTCGCAGAGAATGGGTTCACTATTGGTATCTGCGGTTTAATCAAGCGGCCGACGCTTGATAATGTCGACATAGGTTATGCATTTTTGCCGCAATATTGGGGTAAGGGTTATGCATTCGAAGCCGCGAAAGCCGCTTTTGATTTAGGTAAAAGTTTAGGTATTGAGCGTATTGTGGCGATTGTGAGCGCCCATAATGGTGCTTCAAAGGCATTGCTGAACAAACTGGGATTACAGTTTGAGCAGTGTTTACAGCTCAGCCCAGATGATGAGCATGTTGAACTGTTTAGCCAGTTATAACTTATTGTTTGTATGGGTTTTTATTTTATTGTAATTCGGCGTTCTTTACTCTAAAATTCCGCAAAATTTACTGTCGAGATATGGCAATCATATCTCTTATTGACGCCCCTCGAAAATCAGGCTCACTTAATCCCTCCTTGAGCCCTTGAGTACAGCAAAAGCGTAGCCCTTTTATTGGATGTAGCATAATGGTTTCGCAATTAAGTGAAGCAATGCTGGACGTGATCGCTGATGCCTTGGTAGACAAAGGCTATATCTTTTTATCTGACTTAGTTCCAAACAATATTAGCCAAGTGCTATTGGAAAAAATTCAATCGACGCAAGCACATGAGCTAAAAGCTGCGTCCATTGGTCGTGGCGCCGAGCAACAATTAAATCCCGATATTCGCCGCGACAGAATACAGTGGCTAGAAGAGCACAATGAGCCCGATGCCCAATATCTTGAGTTGATGACGCAACTCAAAAATGGCTTGAATCGTCGCTTATTTATGGGGTTATTCGATTATGAAAGCCACTATGCGGTATATCAGCCTGGGGCATTTTATAAGAAACATGTCGATGCGCTAAAAGGCAGTCAAAATCGCATCCTAACCACAGTGTTTTTCTTAAATCCCGATTGGAAAGCAGCAGATTGTGGTGAGTTGATCATCTATGATGAAGCTGACATTGACATTGAGATTGAACGTATCGCACCTAAAATGGGTCATTTTGTGATTTTCCTCAGTGAGCGCTTTCCCCATGAAGTGACTAAAACCTTGGCCCAGCGTAATAGCATTGCGGGTTGGTTTAGGGTCAGTAACAGCGTGCATGGCTTTTAACTTTAGCGTTTAACTATGATTTTTAACTATGGTTCTAACTTTAGTTTTTAACATCAACTGCTATCAAACACCTAGCCACCCACAGGTTTAGGTGTTTTTGCTCTTGATTGCCGCTTTTGGTCATCACTAATCACCAATCACGACTGCGCAATGTCATTGGCTATTTCTCGGATATTGATTGGCCATTTAGTGACTTATTCTTCCGCTGCAGTATTTATCCCAATCTGTTTTAACTGCCTTCTACTCATTTTTTCAAATTTTTTGACACTCTTAAGCTTTAGGTAATCTAAGCCGCCGACAATGGGACAAATTTGTCCAATCATGCTGAAAATAGGGTGTTTTTTTATTCTCGTTTAATGTTAGGCTAGATAAAAATGTGCGCAACAACACACTTTTCTATCATCTAGCGGAGGCGAGACTGTGGGCTGTGAAGATAACTTAGGTTGTTTAACGGGTGAGCATATTGTGCTTGAGCCCTTATCTTTGTCCCATGTGGCGGCATTGAGTTTAGCTGTGACAGATGGTCAACTTTGGCGTTTGTGGTTTACTAGTGTGCCAGAACCCGCCGAGGTGAAGTCCTATGTGACTAAAGCCCTCGAAGAAAAAGCGCGGGGTCAGAGTTTTCCCTTTGCAGTGCGGGATAGAGTGAGCGGTGAAATTGTCGGCTGCACGCGCATTTGCAACTGGGAGCCTGAAAATCGTCGTCTTGAAATTGGCTACACTTGGTATGCAAAACGTGCCCAGCGCACGGGGATCAATACCGAAGCTAAGTTATTGCTATTGACCTTTGCCTTTGAAACCTTAGATGCCATTGCTGTTGAGTTTCGGACTCATTGGCATAACCAAGCCTCCAGACAAGCGATTGCGAGACTGGGTGCTAAGCAAGATGGTGTGTTGCGTAATCACAAAATTCTTAAAGACGGCACAATTCGCGATACTGTGGTGTATTCCATTATTGATGCTGAGTGGCCAGCGGTGAAAAACAGTCTGCAATTTCGATTGCGACAACGACCGCCAACACTCTAACGATAAAAAGGAAAGGCCCATGGCAAGCATTATAACTCGAGCAGATGTGACTCATGCCCATGAGGTTGCATTGTTATTCAATGAGTACCGACAGTTTTATGGGCGCAGGGATGATGTAGCGGCCGCGGAGCAGTTTATTCATGCAAGATTGTTAGATGAGTCATCGGTGATATTTATTGCCAAAGATAATCAAGGGCTTGGATTAGGCTTTGTGCAAATGTATCCCAGCTTTTCATCGTTACGTATGGCTCCAATTTTGATCCTCAATGATGTGTATGTGACTCAACATGCTCGATGTGTCGGTATTGGGCGAGCGCTAGTGCAGCAGGCCGCCAGTTATGCCAAAGCGCATAATATGAGTTATTTGATGTTAGAAACACAGCAAAAAAACCAGCGCGCGCAGGGCTTGTATGAAGGCTTAGGCTTTGTGCGTAACCAAGATTTTTATATCTACGAGCTTGAGATCCACCGAGGGCTCGAGTAGGTTTATTTATGGCGATTAAAAGGAAAAGTAACATGTTAACTCAGGTAAAAACGTTAGTATTAGGTGGTTTAGTATTGAGTGCCAGTACTGCAGTTTGGGCTGATGAAGCAGAAAAAGCGTTTAGTAAAGAAGCCATTGAATGTGCCGCTTACTATCAAATTAGCTCAGAAGCCATTGGGGCGATGAATGCACCGCAAATGCAGGCCGTGGGTGAGCGTTTGAAAAGCTCTAAAATTGAGTCTGAGAATTTAGCCAAGAAATACAACTCTGAAGCTGAGGTGACTCAAGCAGTTGCCGCTGCTAAAGCGCGTCAAATCGAAAGCTTAGGGGGCTCAAGTAACTTAGGTGCGTTAATGGGTAAATATAAAGAAGAATGTAAAAACCTATTAGCCGATCCGCAAAAGCGTTTAGATTATTGGACTATGGCGACTATGTAGTCGGCAGGGTTGAGTCAGCACAGGTTTTTAAGCATGTGATTTTGAGCATTTGACTTTGAGCATTGTGAATTGAAATATGTGATGTAAGGGAGCCTAAGGGCTCCTTTTTGCACTCTGCTGAAACTCAACTGGGGTTTTCAGGGTCTTATCGCTAGGGTTGTAATTTTAGTTCTGTTTACGCTTTATCTTCAAACACCAGCCAATATGAGCAATAACGAGGAGCAGTATGGTTTTAACATTAATGGCAGCAACTGTCTTGAGTGCTGGAGTCTGTGGATACCATTTGATCTATGGTAAGCGTGTTCTATTGGCGCCGCTGTTAAAGGCCAATGTTTCCCAGCAGAGCAAGCAAATGCTGCGCTGTTTATTTCATTGTCAGTCAGTGTTTTTTGTGGCCTCAACTGCGGTACTTTTGGCCTGTGCACTTAAGGTGATCCCAGGCATGTATGCCTTTAGCTTATTGTTATTTCTTGGGATGAATTACGGGATCTTCGCAATTTGGCAGTTTTATATTGCCACTTTGAGCCCGCCAAATAGTGGCCAGATGATTATAGTGCAGGCTTTAATTTTTTTACTGATTGGCATTTTGGCAATGCTTGGGCCTCTGTTGTCTGTCGCATAAATCGCTAATCATGCTCAGATAATCATCTCGCTTGACGCGTTAACGGCTTTGCGAAACTAACTGCGCTAATAGTGTGAATAAAAAATTATTGGCTCGACTGGATTGCGTATCGGGCAGCGAGTTCGGCCAGTTTGCCATTGTCGATGAGCAACTGAACCCAGTGTGAAAGCTTTTTAGCATCGAGTGATGATCTGAGGCTAAGTAAGATGCCGTTATCGTACTCTTGGTCCCATTTGTCTGAGATTAAAAGTAAATGCCTGTCTTGTGGATTCACCTTTAAATAATACTGCAAATAGGAATGAGTAACGGGCGCTATGTCTGCCCGTTCGCGCAGAATACTTTCGATAGAGGCCCTGTTATTACTGACGAACAAGGGGCGAAATTGCTTTGCCAACGTGTCAGCATCGGTTTCAAAGTGGGCAAACTGATAGTGATAGCCCTTAACGAATGCGACTGACTTATTAGTTAAGTTTTTGAAATAATTTTGATTATGGGCTTTGGCCTTAAGCGCAATAAACACTTCCCCATCTATCATGTGTAGTGGAATAAACTGATCCGCTATTTTCTGCCATCCCCAAGCGGGGTTCTCAAATATCATCATGTCGAAGCGACCTAAGGCATAGGCTTTATATCTGTGCTCAATACTGGTGACGGTAAATTCAAAAAACACTTCTTGTTGTATTTGATTCAATGCATTAATGATATCGAGGGTGAGGCCTGTATAACGGCCATCCTGTTGTAGATCCACATAGGGGGCAAATGGATAACCACCGACACGAATAGTCGGTATCATGTTGGGGGCTGTTGTATTGGGGACTATTGTATTAGTTGCTGTGGGCGACTGATTGTTATCTTGGGCGATTGCGGCCGAAAATACGCTAATCCCTAAAATGAAACTAAAGAGTAGACGATACAACTGTCTTATTACCATGGTCACCCCTAATCATGCCAAAGGTTAATGATTTTTTACAAGTATACACAATTTAATTTACTCAACGCTGTCGATATTGTGCGAATTTTGAATAGGTCATAGTAAGCTAGCGCAAACAGGATGAGGGAGAACTCACATTGAGCCAGATCAAATCTCAAGTGTGTGGCTGGGTTGAACAGGGACATATTACGCAAGAGCAAGCGAATACGCTTTATCGGCAGGTCACAGTGTTGCCAGATGCGTCGAGCTGGCGTGGCTTAATCGCTAACTTATTACTCTGGTTTGGCGCCTTGAGCTTTGCCTTTGGGGTGATTTTTTTCTTTGCTTACAATTGGCAATCCCTCGGGCGTTTTGCCAAATTTGGTCTGATTGAAGTGGCTATAGTGCTCGCCATTGGCGCATTTGCTTGGCTCTATTATCGTGCCAATTCCCTTTCTACTGCTTCCCATTCCCTTCGTCATAGTCATAGTAATCACAGTAACCAATGCAACGACAGCAACGACAGCAGATTTGGTGCGACGACAGCTAATGGTGTGTTATTGGCCGCGAGCGTATTGGTGGGCGGCCTATTAGCACTGGTTGGGCAAACCTATCAAACGGGCGCCGATCCTTGGCAGTTATTCGCCCTATGGGCGTTAGTGATTTTGCCTTTTGCTTGGGTGGCGGGATTCGATGGTTTATGGCTGCTGCTGGTGGGACTTATTAACCTAAGCATAGGGATATTTTTAGATTCCTTTTCCCATTTATGGGGAGCCTTCTTGGATGAACAAGGCCAACTGCTGATCTTTATCTGTTTGAATTTAGCTATCTATTACGCTTTTGTATTGTTAGACCGCAACGTCGCGGGGCGCTGGCATGCGCCAATCCTCGAATATGTGTGTTCACTGTTTGCTATGGGCTGTTTTACTTGGTTAATCACTTGGCTGATTTTCGATGATTTCTTTAAAGGTGATGGCTTTAGTACTTGGATAGTTTGTGGTTATCTTGCCCATCTGGTGTTGGGATTCGTTATTTTTCGCTATCGCTTACCGCGCATTTATCCCTTGGCCTTGGGCGGTTTTAGCTTGATTGCCGTGGGCGCTGCGTTACTGATACGGCTGATGTTTGAGGACAATGATCCCATAGGTGGTTTTTTGTTTATTGGGCTTTACATCATTTTGGCGAGCACAGGCTTAAGTATTTGGTTAAAGGAACTCAGTCGCAAGCTAAAACCACTGTCACAGTCTATGTCAGAATTAGAAGCTGAACCTATGTCTGAATTAGAGCCTGAGCCCGCAGCGAGAGCGACCCAAGGGAAAGTGGGAGACATTCATGAGCAACAATAATGGCTTACCGGATGGCGACATGGTGACCAATTCTTTAACGAGTTCAGTAGCGACTCCTTTAAAGTCTCCATCAAAAGAGGATGCCGCTTCAATTGATGCATCGGGTGAATCCAGTCTGATAACACTGTGGCAATCCTTGTATGCCGAGGGCAAAGTCAATACGCCCCAAATGCCAGAAAACCAGGATATTCCTTGGTATATTGCCGCTATGCAGGCCTTCGCTGCTTGGATAGCCGCTTTGTTTCTATTGGGTTTTATGATGGCGGCATTTGGTGCTATTTTTGAGCGGGTAGGTGAGGGCGTCGCCTTATTTATCGGCTTAACCTATTTAGCCGTGGGCATTGGGCTGTACTTTTTGCCGCGGCAACAGATCTTCATTGAGCAATTTGCTTTTGCCGCCTGTTTGAGTGGTTTAATCAGTGTGGCTTGGGGATTCTATGATTTAATCGACAATGATTTTAGCCTCAACTGGTATCTGTGTATGGCGGGTATTCTCTTGCTGTTGTGGGGCTTAATTGCCCATGGATTAGCCCAGTTTGTGTTCGCGTTTGGCTTAAGTTGGTGCGTGATTGGCCTCATGGCTAAATTCGAATGGCTCAATGTCAGCCCAAGTCTGTTTGCCTTAATCATTAGCTTAGTGTTGTTCAATATCAATCGGTTCGGGCGTCATTACCGCCGCGCGCGTATGCTTATCTACGGCTTTGCACTGGCGTTAGTTACATTGCAACTGATGCATGCCTTTAGCATGGACAGTATTTTTGAAGCCTTATTTAGCCCTTGGCAGCAAAGCCTGTGGCTGACACTGACTCATCTGTCGATTATTTTTGTCATTTGCGGATTATTGTTGGTCAGCGTTTTTCGCGAACGCCAACAATCACTCAGCTCACTGGCGGCGATAGGCTGTTTTCTCGGTTTAATGGTTATTAGCGGTTTATCTTTACCCATGCAGGGATTATCGACGGCTATCCTATTGATTCTGCTTGGCCATTATTGGAATGAGCCTTGGTTAAAAGGTATGGGAATTGTGTCGGCGCTGCTGTTTGTCAGCGGATATTATTATTCCTTAGAAACAACACTACTGCTGAAATCTGCTTATTTGATGGGTTTAGGCGCGCTGTTGCTGGTGGCAAGGATGCTGGTGTGGCGGTTATTTCCTGCCAATGAAAATGCCAAGGAGACGATGTGATGGGCAATGTGATGGGAAAACTGGCGGCTTCACATAAATGGGCGCTGGGCATAGTACTGTTCACGACTGTTGCGATTCTCGCTGGCGTGAATTGGCGCATTTTCAAATTCGAACAACTGCTTAATCACGGCCAAGTCGTGCGCTTTGCATTAGCGCCAGTCGATCCGCGCTCGTTAATGCAGGGGGATTACATGGCGCTGGAATATGTCATTGCCCGCGATGTGCGTAGCGCCTTAGCGCCGCAACAAATGCAGGGTCAGTTGTTGCTGGCACTAGATGAGCAAAAAGTGGCGCGTTTTATGGATTTTTATACCGACCAAGCGCTGGGTAAAGATCAGCTGCGGGTGCAATTTCGTGTTCGTGGTAATCAAATCAAGCTCGCATCGAACAGCTTTTTCTTTGAAGAAGGGCAAGCCGATCATTTCAGTGCGGCTAAATACGGCGAGTTTAGGGTGAACGCCCAAGGTGAGTTACTGCTGGTCAGTTTACTCGATGAAAAACTTGAGCCCTTATAGCCCTGCGTCAGGGCTTTCATCCATTGGCTCTACTTATATCTGTTAAGAGCGATTTATCCCCATCACATTGATTATTTCTGGCTGCATTGTTAATGGGCGGCCAGCATTCCCCGTACTGCTTTCTTCCTAGCTCTGATCGCTAAATCGCACCAATAATATCAATCTTAAGTTGCAACTTTGGCGCAACTAATTTGTAACCTTGATCCTCTATAGTATTGTCAGTGTTCGAGGTGGCATCACCTTGAAGCATCTAAGCACATCAATTAAATCGCAATTCAATACAAAATATTAAAACAATACATTTAGGGGTCTCAATGTTTAACACTAAAACTGTGCTGGCGTTAGCCATCAGCAGCGTTTGTGGGCTTGCCCATGGCGCGGATAATTTGATCATTTCAGAATACGTCGAAGGCAGCAGCAACAATAAAGCCATCGAACTGTATAACCCAACTGCGGGCGTTATTGATTTAAGCCAATACCAATTGCGTTTCTATTTCAATGGCAGCACCAACGTCGGTACGACCATAGCGCTCACTGGGTCATTAGCGGCGGGGGCGACGTATGTGGTTGCCGATAACGACGCGTCTGCCGATATTCTTGCGGTTACCAATCAACAGAGTAACGCCAGCTTCTTTAACGGCGACGATGCGATTGAACTGACTTATCAAAATCAAGTGATTGATAGTTTAGGTCAAGTTGGTGTCGATCCCGGTGCCGAGTGGGGTAGTGGTGATTTATCCACTCAAGACAACACCCTGCGTCGTAATCCTGATCAGCTGATTGCCGATCCCATCAGTGACGATGCGGTCAGCTTTAGCACTTGGTTAGGTTTTGCGAAGGATGATATTTCTGATCTCGGTAAATTCAGCGCCGGCACACCGACCGATCCCGTCGACCCGCCACCGAGTTCTTTAGTGTGCGGTGAAGAAGCCACAGCAATTCATGCGCTGCAAGGTGCGGGCGCTGCCAGTCCTCTTAATGGTCAAACCTTAGTGGTTGAAGCGGTTGTCGTCAGTAATCAAGAAGCCGGTCTTAAGGGCATTTTTGTACAAATGGCTGATAACAAAGCCGATAGCGATCCACAAACCTCGGAAGGGGTGTTTGTGTATACCGGCACTGCGCCTACTGCGTATGTGGCGGGCGATCGTATTCGTTTAAAAGCCAAAGTCACTGAATATCAAGGCTTAACTGAACTAACGACTGTATCAGATCATAAGTTGTGTGCCACTGCACAGGCATTACCAACAGCGGCTGTGGTGACCTTACCGGTTAACAGCAGTGATGATTTTGAGCCATTTGAGGGCATGCGTGTTCGTTTCAGCCAAGATTTAGTGGTGAACGAAGTCTACAACCTAGGTCGTTACGGCGAGATTTCATTAGGCAGTCAGCGCCACTTTATTGGTACGCAAGTGGCTGCGCCGGGCGCGGATGCGCTGGCAGTGAGCGCGGCTAACCAACGTGACAGTATTTTATTGGATGATGGGTTAACGGCGCAGAATCCTGATCCTGTGCAGTTCCCAGCTCCAGGTCTGAGCGCATCAAACACTGTGCGTGTAGGCGATAAAGCCACATCGCTTACGGGTGTAATGCACTATGGCTTTAATTTGTATCGCATTATGCCAATCGAGACGGTGAACTTTGTGGCGGAAAACCCACGTCCTGTCGCCCCCACATTGAATGATGGCGGTAATCTAAAAGTCGCTAGCTTTAACGTACTCAACTACTTCAACGGTGACGGTCAAGGTGCGGGTTTCCCAACCGCGCGTGGTGCCAATACCTTAAGCGAGTTTGAGCGTCAAAAGGCGAAGATTGTCAGCGCCATGGTGGGCATTAGTGCCGATGTATTTGGTTTGATGGAAATCGAGAACGATGGCTTTGGCGCTAATTCAGCCATTGCCGATTTAGTCGCAGGTTTGAATGCTGCTGTGGGTGAAGTGCGTTACGCTTATATCGCGCCAACAGGCATGAATGCGATTGGCACCGATGCCATCACAGTCGGCTTGATTTATCGTAGCGATAAAGTCACGCCGCAGGGCGCTGCACGCATTCTATCCAGTGCCAATTCGCCATTAGATAGTGATCAAAAGCCCTTGTTTGATGATAGTAAAAACCGTCCAATGCTGACCCAAGCCTTTAGCGTGAACGGCAGTGAAGAGGGCGTGGTTGTTGCGGTTAATCACCTTAAATCTAAGGGCAGTGAATGTGCGGGCGATCCTGATCTCAATGATGGTCAAGGCAACTGTAATATCACTCGTACCCGTGCGGCGACGGCTGCAGGTCAATGGATTAGCGAGCAATATCCAGATCAAGGCGTATTGTTGATTGGTGATTTGAACGCCTACGCGAAGGAAGATCCATTAACGGCGTTAGGTAACGCGGGCTTTAGTGAGCTGTTTGCCAAACTTGAAAAGCCAAACCCTTATTCCTATGTGTTCTCGGCAGAATCGGGTCAGTTGGACCATGCTTTAGCAAACACCGCCCTGCTGGATAAAGTGGTGGATGTGACTGAATGGCATATCAATACCGACGAACCGCGCGTATTGGATTACAACGAAGAGTTTAAGACGCCTGCTCAAATCCAAGACTTATTCGCCACTGATGCGTATCGCTCATCGGATCACGATCCTGTGGTGATTTCACTCTTGCTCGAAGCGGAAAAAGTCGCGCCAGTGGCCAGTTTCACTCAAGTGGTGAATGGCGCTGCGGTGCAACTGACATCCACTTCAACCGACAGCGACGGACAAATCGTGTCTGCCGAGTGGAGCTTTGGTGATAATACAGTCGCAGTGGGTGAGGTAGTGACTCACAGTTACAGCCAAAGCGGCGAGTATCTGGTCACGCTAACTGTGACTGATAACGACGGCTTAACCCATAGCACGTCGCAAACTGTGTCTGTGGTGGTTGGTGAGGTAAAACAACCGCCTGTTGCGCAAATTCAGCGTATCAATTTATTGTTAGTCGATATGTTTATCTCGACTAGCTACGATACCGATGGCGTAATCAAGCAACATAAATGGACGTTCGACAATGGCACCCGCGCTAACGGTCAAGTGGTATTACGCCTTGCCCGCCGTGGACAACACACAGTTGAACTGACCGTTAAAGATAACGACAAGTTAACGGGTACCACGACGCTGACTTACCGTTAAGCCAGTCCTTTCATTCCGCTGATATTTAAAGTGACGCCAAGCCCGCAGCCGCGGGCTTTTCTTTTTGCCCAAAAGCAAAATAACTTTGTTGTCAGTTTGCAGAATGAATTGTCATTGTTTCCCCTGTGACTCGCAATAAACTCGTCCCTGAGGGCTCGACGACGGCATCCATGCCGCCAACGGTCACAGTTGCAACAATGCCAATCTTAACTAACACTTCTGCTGTTCGTTTAGCTAAAAAGATATTGCCCCAAAGTGTGTTTCGTAGTTTGAATAAAAATGGATAATAAAAAGAATAAAAATGGACACCCAGCCTAAATAGCGCAGTTGTTAACCTCCGACTATGCTTGGGTTAAGCATTAAACAAGGAGGTTTGTATGCCGCGCCCACGTAGAACTCAGATAAGTGTTGAAGACACACCCTATTACCATTGTTGTAGCCGCGTTGTGCGGCGTGCGTTTTTGTGTGGCGATGATACCTATTCTGGAAAAAATTATGACCATCGCCGCGCTTGGGTAGAATCGCTACTGTTTGAACTCGAAGCGGTTTTTGCTATTGATGTGGTGGCTTTTGCTGTGATGTCCAATCATCTGCATGTGGTGCTGCGGGTCGATATCGACAGCGCCAATCGTTGGACTGACCGCGAAGTACTTGAGCAGTGGCATAAGCTGTTTAAAGGCGATGAATTAACGCAAAAATTCGCCAAAGGTGAGTTAGTTGAGGCGCATGAAGTTCACAGATTAAAGCATTCAATCGCAATTTACCGCAGCCGATTATGTGATATCAGTTGGTTTATGCGCTGCCTTAATGAACCGATAGCAAGACAAGGAAATCAAGAAGATAACTGTACAGATCGTTTCTGGGAAGGTCGCTTTAAATCGCAAGCTCTGCTCGATGAAGCCGCTGTGTTAACTTGTATGGCCTATGTTGATTTGAATCCTATTAGAGCGCAACTGGCTGATACACCAGAACAATCCGACCATACCAGTATCCAGTTGCGTATTCGGGCCGCATTAAAAGGTGAGCAACCTAAAAATCTACTGCCTTTTATCGGTAATGAGCGCGACAACCAGCCCAATGGTATTGCGTTTTTATTATCGGATTACCTTGAATTGGTCGATGATACAGGTCGAATTATTCGAAGTGATAAACGTGGGGCTATCAGTGTAAATAGCGCTAAGTTACTGGCAAGATTAAATATCCCACATGACAATTGGCTCAAGCTCACCACTGAGTTTGGCAAGCTATTTCATGGTCCGGTGGGTACGCTGCAAGCACTCACTGATTACTGCGAACATCTCGAAAAGCGACGACGGCACTTTGCGGCAAGCTGTCAGCACTTTCACAGCAACTAACTGTAATACTGCTTAACCAAACCAATCACTGCCCATTTGTTTTATTGGGTGGGTTAGCATGTCTTAAATACACTATTTTTAATGAGTTAGCTCATTTTTATGCCTTAGCTTTAGCCCTTCAACTTTTGATGACTCTCATTCAAGTAATTTTAGCTCGTACAAGTTGTAGACAAACCAAAAGTGCATTATGTTGTTGATCTAAAATGGGTGGCCAGATTTTGATACTAAAAATCATCTTCTATATCCAGCGTTCAACTGCGTACCACTAATGGCTGAAACTGGATCGTTATACCGTATATTTTCAATCGCTTGGTATTGAGTGATTTTAAGTTGATATCGGTGAGCGTTACTATAAATGTTTGATTGTATTGTATTTAAAGTTAAATCCTTAAAGGTTGCTGTTTTTAGATAATAGGTTTTGAGAACAAGCATGCTCGTTTTTATAATGGATTCTTGTATATGAAAAGCGATAGAAAGCTGTTAGCTTTTAGTTAATACATATAATTAAGAGTGCGCGTTTTTACTGGTCTAATGAGGTAAGTACGTATGCGAACAATGCAAGTATTAGGTTTTTAAATCACAATCAAAATCACAAAAAGGACTTTGTTTATGCGTTTTTTAATTTCATTACTCTTTGTTTTTACCGTTGCTATATCTGAGGCTTCTGCATCTGTGTCTTCTGCGTTAGATAAAGTGACTATTGGAGAAAATTTCATTATACATTCTGAAATTATTGGCGAAGATAGACCTATTTCAGTGTATATACCAAAGGGAGTAAATACAGGTGATTCTCTATATGTTATCTATTTACTTGATAGTGAACACCATTTTCATACCGTCACGGGCATAGTGCAGTCTCTAGTCGACTATGAACAAATACCCAAAACAATGGTTGTTGGTATTCAAACAACAAATCGTCCTCGTGACTATCTCCCTAAGATAAACGGTGAGCCACAAACCAAATTTCAAACATTTGTAAAATCTAAATGGCCTGATTCAGGGCAAGATAAATTTTTAAAATTTCTAAATGATGAGCTCTTTCCATATATTGATAAAAATTATACTACCTATCCTCACAGAACAATTATTGGTCATTCAAATGGTGGGACATTAGCACTTTCAGCTTTATTTGAGCGCCCAGAACTGTTCAATAATTACTTAGCTATAAGCGCCAATGGATGGTGGAGTTATGATGAAATAATTCAAAATTCAAAAAAACTAATAGAAAGCAACCGTCCTAAACAAAAACTTTTTATTTCGGTTGCTGGTGAAGGTAGTCAATTCTATACGGGTACATTAGAGCTATTAACCAACATGGAAAGGAACAAACCCGTTAATCTAGACTGGAAATTTGAACACTATCCAGAGCGTACTCACATGAGTGGCATATTACCTGCGATAACGAGTGGGCTAGAGTATTTGTATGCTGATGTTAATTTTAAAATCACCCCTGAGTTGGCTAAATATGCGAACATATCAGTCGTTAAAAGTTACTATTCAGATTTATCTAAGCAGTTTGGCTTCACTGTTTCAGCCCCTGTTGATATTTATGTAGAATTTGCAGAGCAACAGCAAATGAACCTGCGAGAAGAAGAAGCGCTTAAGACATTAGAGCAATTTGTACGTGATTACCCAGAACATTCATATGCGCATATGAAACTTGCTCAAGGTTATGCTAAGGTGAAAAAATTTAATCAATCCTATGAAGGTTTTGTTCAAGCACTTAATTTAGCAAAACAACAAAAGAAAGAAACGAACATTATCGATGCGCTTCAAGATATGGTTAATCAAGCTCAAACAAAACTTTAGTAATAAAAATCCATATAAGGTATTAAAAGTCCTCGGAGATCAAAATTGCTTAAAGAGTATGTACATAGATTTAGGAATGCCCTAGTAAAGGCCGCAGAGCTTGAATCCTACCGTTTATACAAGCTAGGCCGATGGAATGAGCTTAATTCTTTTCCTTTTGGGTCATGTGACATCGCTAGTAATTTCCTTGCCATGTACCTGAAAGAAAAAGGTATAGAATCTAAAATCATATGGTGTGGAAATGCACTCGAGCAGTACAGCTCAGTAAAAAGTCATGTGTGGCTTGAAGTCGATGATACATTTATAGATATAACAATTTCGCAGTTTCCGGAGTACGACAATAATCGGATACATATCTGCAAGAAAAACTCCCCAACTATGCTGATGGAGATTTATAAGCATTGCAAAGAACTTGGCCACCACAATTACCAAGAACGGGAAATACAATTAAACTCCGCATCTGAAAGTGGGCAGCCTTTATATGAAGAAATTAAGAAGCTAGCAGATGGAGGGTAAAACTTTTAATAAGGCCAGCCAGAGGGCCGAAAAAACTGCCGCTTCGCTCTGTTTTTTCGGCCTCTGCTGGCGGCGTTATATTTTCTTTGCAAAGGCGTGTTTATTACCATGGTAAAAAAGTTACTGTTTAGCTCTCTATTTTTTGTTACCTGTGTGAATGCAAAACAACACGATTTTTCCGTCATGTTAGCATGCCATGCATCATCGGATAAGCCGGGACTTGCAATCAGTATCGAGCAATCTGGAAAGCATATTTTCAAAGGCGCACTTGGGGTTGCAGATATAAGCACTCGTGACCCCTTAAAAGTTGATAGTATTTTTCAGATCGGCTCAATCTCAAAGCAGTTTACGGCCGCTGCGATACTTCAACTCGTTGAGAATAATAATTTATCCTTAAAAAATACTCTGGATGATTTTATTACAGATCTTCCAGTTGAGTACGCAAAGCTAACGATTGAAAGTGTTCTAAGTCATACTTCTGGGCTGCCAAATTACAACTCGGATGTAGGGATCAGGCAGCGATGGGACAAATACGCCACCATTGATGAAGTGATCAATGTAGTGAGTAAAATGCCAGTGCTGACAAAGCCTGGTGTTGATTATGCGTATTCAAATACCGGATATATTTTGTTAGGAAAGGTGATTGAAGCCGCTTCTGGTCTGACATATAGCGAGTATTTGCAGCGGAATATTTTTTCTCCTTTAGGCATGAAGAATTCGTTTGTTGTGACTAAAGGGGTAAGTTCAAAGCAAATTGTGAGAGGTTATACCGCAAATAGCGATGAACCTAATGCGTATTTTACTCCCGAAATCGTTGACCGTAGTTGGATTTATGCGGCGGGTGCAATTGCATCGACTCTTGACGACATGAGCTTGTGGCATCGTGGTTTAAGTTCTGGGAAGGTAATTTCGGCTGCAAATTATCAGCTGATGGTAACTAGAGCAAAACTAAACAACGGGGAATCAGTCAATTATGGGTTTGGCACTGATGTATACCCGATAAGCGGTCAACCGTCGTACAGTCATCAAGGGCAAGTGCCTGGTTTTGTGGCATGGTCAGTCTATTTTCCCTCGCATGATTTACTTGGCACAGTATTCGGCAACAATGACGCTGTTCACCCAGGCCCAGCTTTGTTAAATATGATTGCAAGGCAACTTAACCTTTCACCAGCGCCAATTGCTCATCAAAATATCACAGAACAAGCTAAGACTCTGATTGGTAAATACAAAGGTACAGACGATACGATGATGACTGTTACATTTGATGATGGGCAACTCAGTGCGAAAACCAGCAATGGCGTCATTCGAAAATTAGTGCTTCGGGAAAATAACTCATTTTCATTTGCATGCACCGAGGATTATTATCAACTTCGAGAGCAGGATGATAAGCGTTTGCTTGTTCCTGTCAGTATTTACATGGGTGAGCGAGCACCTTTAGTTCGAATGGAAATACAATAATCACCATTAAAAATGACTCGTAACAAGTTGCTCGCGTTTGTGGCGGGCGAGCATCCAAAGGAAGGACTTGAACAACATTCTTGTTTAACTGCCAGTTCGCTGTCCATGGCTCTCGTTCATAAACTTAGAATCCCTAGGCTTCTATTCACCCTGTCGACGAGCAAATACGATGGCAAGCCAATATGAGTAGGTCAAACCAATAAGCGCTCCACGGTTCAAAATGGATGGCCTAATTTATTGCCCATCATTTTATCTGTCATTTTAATTAGTTTTTATTGGCAATATATATCTATTAAAGCTATATCATTTAGTTTTTCACTTAGTCGCTTGAGACACTAAAAAATGAATTCTGAAGTTTTGAAGTATGTAAACGAGCATCAGCTTTCGTCTGTAATGAATAAAACAAAGTGGTGCGAGCTTGAAAAGGCATTAAATGGATCTGAAGACTTTATTCCCTATGTGCGATACAAATTGATTTATGATGAAAACCCTAATGCAGGTTTTACTGCTGTGTGGTGGCCCGAGTTACTTGAAATAGCAGAAACCATTGAGTGGTTAGAAGTTGATCCATTCAAAAGAGAATGGCTAGGCCGATTAGTGGCGGATCGAGTGACGGACTTTTCTGATGTTGTAAGCGCACAATTAGCCCAATATTCAATTCCTTATTCGATAGAAAATGGCATGTTTCGGATTTGGGGTTATCTGAGGAGGGATGAATCTCCAGAATTTATCTAACTGAAGAGTTATATCTCTGTAAGTCACTTATTTTCAAGCTAAAACTACTCAAAACTGAGACCTCAATACTGATTATTGAGATTGGGCATAGAGACAAAAGACAGTAAAAAAGTGCTTTATTTTTCAATAAAGCACTCTTTTTTAAGCGGTTCAAACACGCGTTAACGTACTGAACACAGTACTGATTAAAGTACCGATCAAAGTACTATGTAGAGTGGCCAGCCGAGGAGGCCGACGAGACCTTCCTTGTGTTCGAATCTTTCTAAGCGCTCGGGTGAAGCGTCGCTGAGTAAGAGTTCGCGGTAGCTTTTCGCAAAGTGCAGTGTACGCAGTAGGGCGGGGACAAAGTTTTTACCGAGATCTTTACTGATGGTTTCAGCGAGTTCTGCGGGTAATTCTGCTAACGCTTTCTGGGTTTCCAATTCGATATGCTCACGGGTAAACCATTCCTCTTTTAAGGTGATTTTGCCGATACGCTTTTTCAAATCCTGTCTGACTTTGGCGCCATCAAACAACAATCGATACAGTACCGCTTCGGCTAATACACTCTCTAGATTGAGAAAATCTAGCGGATCATAGCTCGATTGCGCGTAAAACTGTGCCAATAGGGCCGCAATTGACTGTTGGCGTTGATGCTCAAGCAGGGCATCTTGATAGGCTTCATAACCTAACCATTCTTCCGCATCTGGCGGGCTAGACACTTGTTCTAGCAAGAACTTGTCGACATCGCCGTACAGTGACTTGCCGTTGACGAGTTTATGCTTGCTGACAGTGCTGAGCATGCTCCAGCCTTTTTGAAAGCATTTCACTACACCATCGGCGGTGATCAACAGGCGTATCGCCTGCTGCGGGTTTTGGTTTGACAATTCCATCAAACCAAGACTCACCACACCAATGACATCGTGTGCCGCTTGTTCAAGCAGGTGCATTTTGTACTTGTTGTAAAACTTATCGGCCAGTTTGAGGCTCATCAAAATGGCTTTGGATTTGATTTGTGACAGCTGTTCACCGCTCAGCGTTTCGTCTGCTTGGCCTTGGATCAATACCTTGCTCAGGTAGGGTCCTTGATCTACATCACGCAGTACCAGTTGCATCAAATAATTCCTTAATCCAAAAAGCTAAACATATCATCGACTTCAGCGTATTCATCCGTCACTTGGTTTTTCTCTTTGGCTTGAATAACCAGCTCGTTGACAAACTTGCTGATGATCATTTCCCAACCTGAGCTTTCGTTACGCAGCAGACTCTTAATGGCTTTTTCCACATCGGGCGCGAGCTCGTGGATCAAGGCCATTAGGCTGCGTGGGTCGTCTATGCTGAGGCTGTGTGCATCTTCACTGGCGACGCGGCTGTCGTAGCCGATGGTTTCAGTGTCTTCTTCGTCATCGTAGAGATCGGTGTAGCCGTCTTCATCTTCATGCTTTTCGCCTAACATCATTTCGATGAAAGGGATCGACAGATAGAAGAGGCCCGCTGGATCTTCGGCGATACATTCTAGAATCGCAGTTTGCTTTTCTTCGCTATCTTGGATGCGAATTAAATAGGTCAAAAAATCAAAGGTATGCTGAATAAGTTCTTCGGCATTGTTTTTGATTTTTTCTTCCCAGTACAAAGGTTGCTGACAGACGATGTCGCGAATTTGTTCTGGGGTCATGAGTTCAGACATGATCGAAGGACAAGAGATATCATGGTGACTGTTGATTTGCGTCAGCGTGACGATATCCATGTGTTCGATGACTTCGACTAATTGCTCGTCGCTCATGGTATTTGCAATGATTTCAAAGCGTTTGCTCGCTTGTTTTGGCTCTACGTCCGCCAACTCTTTAATTTCGGCGACGGTAATCTCAATGAGACTAGTGTTCATTAGCGGTCCTCATCATCGTAGTGATCGTAGTAGCCATCTTCCTCTTCGCCTTCATCATCGTCGTCGTTATCTGAGGTGCCAACATAATCGTTGTCATCATCTTCATCGTCGTGATGCTTCGCTGCAGGCGTTGCTTTACCTTGATTTTCAAGTAAATACAGTACGGCGCAGCTTTCAATCAGTAAGGTTTCCGAGTAACCACGCACGGCTAACACTAAAGGTAAATCGGCATTATTAAAGCCAATCGTGACTTTAAACTCATCCCACTCGGGTTGAGTTGCCGTGTTTATCCAATGTGCCCACTTGAGTTTGGCTTCGGCGGGAAACTTAATTCGACCGTAAAGCGCGACAGGCAGGTACTCAGGCACAGTATCGAGCATCTTAGGATCGGCTTCTAACACCTTTTTGATTTGGCTAGTAAATTGCTCTAGCGCTTTAGGTGTATCGGGATCGTCGTAGGACTCGATATTGTCGTAGGCATTATTTTTTAGCTCATTAATGCGTGAGATATTCAGTTTTTTGACCATTTGGCACTTACTCTAGAAAACGCTCAAGGATAAAATTGATCCCACAGCTCGCGCATGGCGCTAGCGGGATCGGTCACTATGACGTTATTGAAATCTTTGATAAACGCATTTCGTCGCTTAGGATCGGACAACACATCATAAGCATTTTTAACGCGTTCAAGTTGTACGGCGGCTTGCTGCTTTTCCTCTTCCGAGGCGCCTAACAACTTGTCGGGATGATATTTGTTTGACAGCCGTCGATAGGCTTTTTTAATGTCGTCTTCTTTGGCACTGGGTTTTATACCGAGCACACTAAAGTGGTTAATCATACTTGTACCTGCAGGCGATGGGGCTGATATCGCGAGATAAAAAGGGTTTGACTCTGATTATCTTTAAATTCGTGGAATTATGATTAGTCAGCCGTGGATGATAGCAGAAATCCCCACTCAGCGGCAAACGCGCGAGCAGGAATTTGTGCTTTAGTGAAGGGTTAAAAATCCTTTAAACTTTAATCTGTTGTGGCGCATGGATTAAGTCAACCGCTATGCTGTTGAAATCCCGTTACCAAGCCAGATTGATAGCTAACTTAACCTTGTTTTTAGGCGAGATAATTGCCATCGATTCAGGGCAATATTTTTGTGACGAATCCTTCGCTAAACGCATTCACACAGAGCTAACCCACACTCGCCTCTGCCACGTTCGGCTGAGTTAACGCCGTAACAGCTAAGTCAAACTAGACACTAACCGCAGGTTCATCCCAAGGGTGAGCATTTGTTTCTGTTCCCGCTGTAAATCCTTCATAAACAGGCTGATTTTTCGCTTATGGCTCGGTAGCACTAGCATGAGCCCATCGGGGATCACTTTAATATGATCTAAGGTCAGCGTCTTAGCGATACGGCCAAGGTTGAGCAAGACAGCGAGCCTCAGCAGGCAGAGCAGGCGATTCAGCGTGAGCTTATGGTTAGGATCGAGTTCGGCGAGCATTAATTCGTTGGGCTTTTTTCTGTGGTTGGTGATAAGCCGCGCTAAATCCAGCTGCAAGGCTTCACTAAACCCGGGTAAGTCACTGTTGCTGATGATATAACCACCGTGCTTGTGCAGGGACTTTGAATTAATGTGTAGCCCAATCTCATGTAAGGTTGCGCCATAGGCGAGCAAGCGTGCATGGGGCCTTAATTGCCATTCATCGGCGACCTGTTCAAACAAGGCCATGGCAGTGTCGCGTACCTTAGCGGCGTGGGCCATATCGATATGATAAAGCTGGGCAATACTGTCGACGGTGCGGTGGCGAATATCCTGATACTGGCCAATTTTGGCTAGTTCATAGAGTACGCCTTCACGCAATGCGCCTGGGCTAAACTCGAGCTTTTGTATCGGTAAGCGCCTAAAAAAGCTGATTAAAATGGCAAGTCCGGCGGGCACTAAGGGAATGCGTTTATCATCGACATTGGCAAATTGAATTTGGCTAATATGGCCACATTTGATCAACTTGATTTTGAGCTGTTTGAGTCGTGGCAGCGTGATGGTTTCATCACCATGTTCTTCTTGAATCGCTTCGCAGATGGCTTTCACTGTGCCTGAGCTGCCTAACGTCAGCTCCCAGCCACCCACGAAATATTCCTTGGAGAGTGAGGCGAACTGTTTATCGGCAGCGCTTTGGGCATCACGAAATGAGGCTGGGGTGATGAGTCCATCGATAAAGAAACGCTCGTTAAAACTCACGCAACCGCAGCGCAGGCTAGATAACTGGGTCGGGGTATTCTTTTTACCGATCACGACTTCGGTCGAGCCGCCACCTATGTCGATGACTAAATTACTTTTTCCAAGCACTTGGCTTTGGGCAATACCGTTGTAAATCAAACGGGCTTCTTCATGGCCTGAAATCACTTCCACCGGATAGGGCATGATGGCGAGCGCGGCCTCGATAAATTGATCGCGGTTTTTTGCGATTCTGAGGGTGTGGGTGGCCACTAATCGCACTTGCGCTTGGTCTAGATTGGAGAATCTTTGGTTAAAATCCCGCAGACAATTGAGGCCACGTTCTATGGCGTCATTGTCGAGAATATTCTGCGCATTGAGCCCAGTGGCGAGCTGAACCTGTTGTTTTTCTTTATGTAAAATCTGCAAGCTGCCATCTTGCTCGCGGGCGATGACCAGATGAAAACTGTTCGATCCCATATCGATGGCGACAAAATGGCGCGATTTAGCATTTGCAGGCGCATTGGTTTGTGGCGCCTGCGACTTTAGTAATGTGTGTTGCTGTGTGTGCGAATGTGTGGCTACCAATCGGATTATCCTTAGGCAATCAAAGCGATATAAAGCCAGCGTTAGCTGGCTTTGGCCTGTAACTCGGGCGTTATGTCAGGCTCAGCGTTAATCTCTCGCTCAGCATCACCCTCATGGGCGGACATACGTAAGGCATTAAATTCTTGCAGTTGGCGCTTCTCATAATTAATCAGATATTGATAAATGGCAATTTGAGAACGCACTTTTCGTTTGTTACCCCGGTTTCGATAGGGGTTACTTTGTTCTTTGTTGATGACCCGCGCTTTAGTGTTGTCATTGAATTGTAAGGATAAAATATCCATTATCATTTGTTTTAGGCGCAGATCATAAATCGGCACACTCACTTCGACGCGATTATCTATGTTGCGGCTCATCCAGTCGGCGGAGCAGATAAAGAGTTTGTTCTCGCCGCCAGCGTGGAACAGCATTACCCGTGAGTGTTCGAGAAACCGGTCGACGATACTGTAGACTTCAATGTTATCGCTGATCCCGGGTATTTGCGGAATAAGTGAGCACATACCGCGAATGAGTAACTTAATTTTGACCCCAGCGGCTGAAGCCTCATAGAGCTTTTGGACCAAGGATTCATCGAGTAAGTTATTTAGTTTTAAGGTAATCGCCGCCTTCATATGGCTTTGGGCATTAACGATTTCATTATCAATTAAGTGACTCAGTTTTTGTCTGGCATCGTAGGGCGACACGATTAAATGCTGGAAGTTATCGCGGCGATACGGATGCTCAATCAAGTCAAACACTTGCTCCACTTCACGGGCAATCTCTTGATTGGCGGTGAACAGTGACAAGTCGGTGTAAACCCGCGCCGTGCCTTCGTTAAAGTTGCCTGAGCCAACGTGACAATAGAGTTTGATTTCCCCTTGTTCCTCACGGCCAATTAAGCACAACTTGGAATGCACTTTTAAACTGGTGATACCGTGGTGAACTTTGACGCCCGCTTCGGCTAAGATGCGGGTCCATTCGATGTTGGATTGCTCATCGAATCTGGCCCGCAGTTCAATTACGGCGGTGACTTGTTTGCCATTTTTCACTGCATCTATAAGCGATTGCATCACATGGGATTTTTTCGCCACTCGATATAAATTAATTCGAATAAAGCGCACCGCCGGATCGTAGGCCGCTTGGCGCACCATTTCGGTAAAATGGGAAAACTTATGGTACGGATAATTGAGCATGATATCGCCCATCCGAATGGCATCGAAACTGTTGGCACTGCGGCCAAAACCTGCGCTATTGAGCGCCGGCAGTTTTTCGTTTTCGAGGTAGTCGCGGCTCGGGTTGGGGAAGGCGATAAAGTCTTTAAAGCTGTGGTAGCGCCCACCTGGGATCAAGCATTCGGTCGAGCTGATGTTCAGATTTTCTTTGAGCATCACCAACATGTGTTCGGGCATTTCTTTGTCATACACTAAGCGCACCGGCTCGGCGGTCAGACGTTTTTTAAGACCTTTGGTCATTTTTTCGAGCTGGGTTTGCTCTAGCTCGTCGGTGATATCAAAATCGGCATCGCGGGTTAGTTTCATCGAATACACTTCGATGGCGTCGTACTCGAAGAAGGGGCCAAAGAGTTCATCCACGCAGTGGCGAATAATGTTATCTAATAAAATCAGATACTTTTTCGCTTTACTCTTTTCAGCTGGGAGTTCGATAAACCGTGGTACGTTTTTAGTTGGCACTTCGACTAAGGCGTATTGGCGGCGAGCCTTAGTGAACAAACACACGCATAAATAGGTGGCGTCGTCATTGATTTGTTTGATCAGATCGCGATTGTTATTGACGATAAGCGGGGCGATATGGCGTTTAAATTGATCACGAAAATGCTTTTTCAGCCAGTCGCTGTGGAACTCGCTTAATTGTTTCTCATTGATTAACAAAATATTACGACGCACTAGCTCGCGCATTAAATCCGTGTATATGCCGTCGAACCTTTCTTGCAATGCCATCACTTTCGATTGGATCTTGGCCATTAAATGGCGACTGTTGCTGCGACCTTCCTGCAGGGATGACAACAGAATCGAGCGCCTGACCGCAGCCACGCGTACTCTAAAAAACTCATCCATGTTATTGGAAAATATCCCTAAAAAGCGCACTCGCTCCACTAAGGGAACATTGGGATCGCAGGCTTCTTGCAATACTCGCTCATTAAAAGACAACCAAGAGAGTTCTTTATCAATCGAAAGTTTATCGGTATTCGGGGACACTGCACAGCTCCTTTAAGCAAGCGTCATGGCGCAATATACAATAGCATTCATCCGCCTTTGTGCAATCAGATTTACTGCCGACAAGTGAAGGAATTTCAATGATAAATACTGCGTACACGCCAAAATCAGTCTGGGATTTATCTGGGATAAAGATACGAGGGAAATATGTCAGCTTGATGACGAGTGTGACAGAAATATGACCTTAAGATGATCATCTTGGATTGGACTGAAATGCTGCCAGTGCAACTGCGCTTTACGCATTGAGCCCGCTATACGCGCTGCCAGTTTGCGAGTAAATCCGGCAGTGTTAACTCCTTGGGCATTATCGCAAACTATGTTATCTTGCTCGGCTTTTTTATCGCGGGAGTAAAAGGTATGTTTGTTGGATTTGATTATGGTAGTGCTAACTGCGCCGTAGGGATCATGCAGGGCGATGATGTGCAGTTATTGGCGTTATCAGAGCAATCAGCTTATTTACCTTCAACCTTATATGCGATGGACAGGGAACTGATCGCCGAGGCGGTTTATCGTGGTCTCCCTATTGAATTAAAAGCCGATTACGCCAAAAAGCGCGCCGCACAATTGAGCCGTGCCCGTATGGTGCGCCATGAGTTAGATCTCGATGCTGATGTTCAGGCCGTGTTTGTCGGTGAGCAGGCGGTGAGCGCGTATTTAGAGATGCCGGAGGAAGGATTCTATGTCCGTTCGCCAAAATCATTTTTAGGTGCAACGGGTCTCAGACCCGAACAAGTGGCCCTGTTTGAAGACATAGTTACCCTGATGATGCAGCACATTAAAGTGCGCGCCGAATCTGTATTAGTGGAAAAGCAGCTTGCTAAAGAAGGCGCTGCGGCAACGATCACCCATGCGATTATTGGTCGCCCGGTGAACTTTCAAGGCATAGGCGGTGAAGAGAGTAACCGTCAGGCCGAATCCATTTTGACCTTAGCGGCAAAACGTGCGGGTTTCGTCGACGTTGATTTTCTGTTCGAGCCGTTAGCGGCGGGGATGGATTATGAAGCGACCTTGACCGACAACAAAACCGTGTTGGTTGTCGACGTGGGCGGCGGTACGACGGACTGCTCAGTGGTCAAAATGGGCCCAGCCCATAAACAAAAAGCGGATCGCAGTGAAGATTTCCTCGGCCATAGTGGTCAGCGAATCGGTGGTAACGATCTCGATATCGCCCTTGCAATGAATGCCTTTATGCCGCACTTTGGTTTAGGCTCTTTAATGACCAATGGCAAGCCCATGCCCAGTAAAGCCTTTTGGAATGCGGTGGCAGTAAATGATATTAGCGCCCAGCGAGAATTCAGCACCTTAAGCAGCCGTAAACTGATTGATGAATTGGTGAAAGAAGCCGAGCAGCCACAGTTACTCAACCGACTGTTAAAAGTGCAACAACAGCAGCTAAGCTACCAGTTGGTCCGTCAAGCCGAACGCGCCAAAATTGCCCTGTCAGATACCGATAATACTGATGTTAATCTGGATTTTATCGAAGCGGCGCTGCACGCGGGTGTGAGTCGTAATGTGTTTGAGAATGCTATCGAGCCTTCACTGACAAAAGTAGAAGCCCTGATGCACCAAGCGCTTGCGCAAGCGGCAAAAACCTTAGCGGCTGACGGCTTAGATCAAGACTCTGTGAATAACGAGAATGTATCTGCCGACAATGCTGCAGAATGCAAACCCGATGTGATTTACGTGACAGGTGGTACGGCGCGAAGCCCTGCGATCTACGCAAAAATCGCCGGTATTTATCCCGATATTCCGGTTGTGGTCGGCGATCACTTTGGCTCTGTGACTGCAGGGCTAACCCGCTGGGCACAAAAGCTATTTGCAAAATGAATTAGCTTAGAATTTAAATATATAACAGGGAGTTATTATGTATCGAATTTTATTGTTAGGTATCTTCATCATACTTTCAGGTTGTGGTTCACTCGATAAGCAATCTATTTTAGTTAATGCTGGAGATACTAAGGAACAAGTGCTTAATATTATGGGGCCACCTGATGATCGTCAGTTCCAAGGAAAGAATGAGGCATGGCAATTTTGTAAAACTGGGGCTGGTTTTGGTTATCATGATTACCGTATTTTTTGGTTTTTCGATGGTAAAGTTACAGGTGTAAATTCCTATAAAAGTACTCGTCCAGGCGTTTCTTGTGTCACTGATATTAAACCCATTAACTGGGAAGATGCGCCAGATGTCACACTTGAAATCCGTAAGAGATAGTTTTGTTTTTTTATACTTTATTTGGTTCGTCATATTTAGGAAGTAATAATGAAAACTCTGTTGAAGTGTGCGTTTGTCGCCACTGTGGGCTTTTTGCTCGCGGGTTGTGGTGACGATGTAGGTAAGGTGAGCTTAGGGCTTTTTACCACTAAAGATGTGATTATCGATGCTAAGCACGATCCTAAAATTCCTGGGGTGACTTGCCATATTAGTCGTATCGAAGCCAATTTAGATTTTGCCGATCCATCGGATATGGGCATAAGTTGCCGTCAAACTGGGCCAATTAACGCGGCCGATTTGGCTAATATCGACATGGGTAAACACGGCGAAGTGATTTTCACCGAATCCCTGAGTATTTTGTTCAAGTCATTAAAAGTGCGCCGAATTTATGATGCACAGAACCAGACTCTGCTGTATTTGTCCTATTCGACCAAAGAGACCAACGGCAGCCATAAACATGCCCTTTCGACAGTGCCGCTTTATGGCTCAGCCGCTTGGGTTGACCCTGCGTTGAGTGCTGGAGCGAAAGCGAATTAATTGCCGAAGAGTTTGTGGTTTGGTTGTACCTTGGCTGTAAGCATTGATATTTGAAATAAGTTAAATATGCAGTAAGGTAAATTTGCAGTCAGTGTTGATAAGAGAAAGGGGCGGAATGTTGATTCCGCCCCTTTTTGTTTTTATAGGCTGCTAGCATTTAGCCGCTAATGACATAACGCAATAAATATTAGCCCTCTAACGACCTCGCTTAATCCCTATCACTATCACTATCGCTACTTAGCTTTGGCCGCCAGTACTGCGTTAAAGCGGTCAAACCCTGCGCTGAGATCGGCAATTAAATCCGCGGGATCTTCTAAACCAATATGCAAACGAATTAACGGTTTGCTCGCATCCCACTTTGTCGCCGAGCGGATTTTTTCAATGCCGAAAATGCCGAGGATTAAACTCTCGTAGCCGCCCCAAGAAAAGCCCATCTTAAAGTGACTCATATTCTCAACCAGTGCGGTGACCGCATCGGCATCGCCTTGTTTCAATACAAAGGAGAATAAGCCGTTGGAGGCGCTAAAGTCGCGTTTAAAGAACTCGTGGCCGGGGCAGGTATCAAACGCTGGGTGACGCAGATGATCGACTTCTGGTCGGGTTTCTAACCAGTTGGCAACTTGCAGGGCATTTTTTTCATGCTGCGCCATACGCACGCCTAAGGTACGCAGGCCACGGGCGGCAAGGTACACATCATCAGGGGAGGTGGTTTGTCCCATCAAATAGCTGTGTTCACGTAATTGCGGCCAGTATTTTTCGTTGGCGGTAGCTGTGCCTATCATCACATCTGAGTGACCGACAATGTATTTGGTCGCCGCTTGAATCGAAATATCCACACCCATTTCAAAGGGCTTGCTATTGATTGGGGATGCCCAAGTGTTATCCAGCATAGTAATCAGCCCATGTTCGTGGGCGATGCGGCACAAGGTCGGCACATCTTGCACTTCCATGGTGATAGAGCCTGGAGACTCTAAAAATAACACTTTAGTATTGGGGCGAATAAGGTCGCCAATGCCCGCGCCAATCAGCGGATTGTAATAAGTGGTTTCGATACCAAAACCGCCGAGAATATGGGTACACAGATCCCGCGTTGGCTCATACACGCTATCGACCATCAACAGGTGATCGCCGGTTTTTAAAAATGACAATAACGCCGCACTGATCGCCGCCGCGCCAGAGGGATACAGCGCTGTACCGACGCCGCCTTCTAATTCAGCAATCGCCGCTTGAAACGAAAAATGGGTCGGGGTACCACGGCGGCCATAAAACATCTCGCCATTGGTTTTATTTTTCGCGGCGTGGCGCATTTCATCCATGGTTTCGAAGACGATAGTTGAAGCACGAAAAACGGGCGGATTGATCACGCCTTTGGTCCATTTTTTGTCTCGACCTAAGCTGACGATTTGGGTGGCTTGATGATGTTTATCTGTCATTGGATCATTACCTTGGCATTTAGGTTGAACGAATAGGTTGAACAATGTTGGAGAAGAACCATTGGAGATATCTAATCTATTGTTATGGCGGTCATCTTAGCATCTGCGCGCAGAAATGACAGGCGGCGCTATGATGAGTTTGACTCATGTTATTGGCGCCTGTCCCTTCGGTTTTTAGATTATGACGCAGGGCTCAACGGCAAGGTTACTAGGATATCGACGCCATTATGCTCGCTGCGATTGCGGGCGAGGATTTGTCCATGGTGGAACTCGGCGACCAATCGTGCGATATACAGACCTAAACCGAGATGAGGTTTGTCTTGGGCTTGATTTATCCGCACCGACACCATGGAGTCGAAAATCTGCTCCGACATATCAATAGGCAATTCTGGCCCTAAGTTACTGATAAGCAATGTGGCTTGCTTACCGACTTGGGTGAGCGTGACTTCGATGGCGCTGCCTTTATCGCAGAACTCAATCGCGTTAGCGATAAGTTTGTCCATCAACTGGGCGATATATTCCGGTACACCTTGCATCATCAATGGTTGCTCGGGCACTTTTACACTAAAGCCTTGTTCTGGATAGGTCATTTGATAACCTTGCATACAACCACTGACCACTTGTGAGAGTGGGAATTTAGTGATATCGGCCTGCGTTAAACTCTGCTCTAAGCGCGTTGCTTCGCTCATGTTATTTAAAATCATGCTTAAGCGGCTGACACCTTCTTGGGCGCGGTCGACATATTTCTGCGTGTCTTTATCTAAGGTTTGCAGGTTTAAATGCTCAAGGGATGAACGCACAACCGCCACGGGCGTGCGCAGCTCATGGGACAGGCGCGACGACATGTTTTCTAGATAATGGGTGTATTGACCAAGCCGTCCGACAATGCTGGAAAAACTGCGGGACAGATCGCCAATTTCATCCCGTGCTTTAGACGGTTTGAGGTGATTACGTACGCGGCCTTGGCTGTCGATGGCATTTTCGGCCTCATCGCGCAGTTTACGGATACGGTTAGAAATGCTCGAAGCGAAGAAGAACAGCGCCAAAGTGCCCATGCTCATTATGGTCAAAATTACGTTAAAGAGTTTTTCCAGCGCGCGGTTACGCAGAGTGCGAATTCCGTGGGTGGTCTCTTCGGCGACAACGGCGCCCATGACATTGTTATCAATCCAAATAGGGCTGGCGGCAGCGAGCACCACAGCTTTATTGTCTGGGGTTAAGCGCCAAGTTGAGCTTTGCTGACCCGTAAGGGCTTTTTGGATATGACTGCCATCAAGCTCGGTGGAATCTTGCAAGGAGTCGATAAAGTCTTTGGGCGGCTTAGTGAGAATTTTATAGTACAGCGGATGCAAGTAATCGCGCTTGAAGGTTTCCCACAGCGTGGTGCTCTTTTCATCTTCTAAGGTGCGGGTCCACACACTGTCATTGGCACGAATATCGCCCGATTTTGCCAGTACACGGCCGTGCTTATCGACCACCCAAATGCGTGAGCTATAGTGGCTCATACCTTTGATAATATTTTCAATTTCTGGCGATGGCACCAACACAGTGCCGAGATTATCGACCGTATCTAAGGCCGAGGTGCCGACAACGGCTGCCACATCGCGGTTCTTGTTGTCGTTAACATCGGAAATGGCAAAACCGAGTTTGCTGCCGACCATGTCTAAGGGAATACGCAGCTCGACATTGTAGCCCACATCTGTGGTCGCCCATTGTCCTTGGATGCGCACTTCAGGTTTGACGGGCACGGTTTGCTTAGGATTGGCAGGTAACTCGAAGGCGCTGATCCAACCGGGTTGCGTAGTGGCAACGATATAGCGTTTAAATTTATTGTCGGGCGCGAGTGTCGCAATCGAGAGATGATCGTTTCTATCGACACTTAACGCATTTTTGCCACGCAGCACCACAGTTGGGTCGGTCACTTGAAAGAAGGCATACAGATAACCATCGTACTGGCCGACCATGTGGGTAAAGCTTAAGGTCAGCAGCGCGTTGGGATCGGCGCGCATGATCTGATGCGCCTCACCGTACTGGATAAATCTGTGCTGATATTCTTCCCATTCGTTGAGTTTACCGTCGAGCAGAATCGCCCCATTGAGTTGATAGGCGTACAGATCGCGACTCTTTTCCACTTGCTTTAAAAAGCTCGCTTGTCCATCGAACAATTTCGGCCGTTCGTGCAGCGCGGTGGCCAGTGCCTGAGTCGTGCCTTCTAAGGTGCGTTCTTGACCGTGGCGAAGATACTTTTCCATCTCCCACACATATTGATACCCCAGCCAAGGTAGGCAGAGCAAAAACAGGCTAAGGCCGATGACTTTAGTGCGTAGACCAAAGGGGAAACGTGTCATAAGTTAGGGGTCAGCATCAATGGGATCAAAAGTGTATTGGCTCAAGGTTGCGTGCATCAAGGTAGCGCGAGAGTTCAGGCTAAGCTGTCCCAGCGATAACCCATGCCATAAACCGTATCGATACAATCAAACTCAGGCGCGGTGGCGATGAATTTCTTGCGAATGCGTTTCACATGGGAAGTGATTGTGCTGTCATCGACAAAAATCTTCGCCTCTTGCATTAATTCATGGCGACTGCGCACATGGCCCGGGTGTTTGGCTAACGCGTGCACCATCCAAAATTCGGTGACGGTAAGCTCAATCGGCAACTGGTTCCAATAGACTTGCATGCGATTGGCATCAATCGTCAGTGGGCCACGTTCGAGCAGGTTTTCCTGCGCCGTTTGGCTGGCCGCAAGCTCGGAGCGGCGAAATAAGGCCGCTAAGCGCGCAGTTAAATGGGGGAAACTCACTTCTTTACTCAAGTAATCATCGGCGCCTAAACGCAGGCCACATACAGTATCAAAGTCACTGTCTCGGGCGGTCAAAAAGATGATCGGCAGCGTGCTCGACATAGCGCGCAATGACTGACACAGCATAAAGCCGCCGTCAATTTCATTGCCTAAACCTATGTCGATAATGGCTAAATCCGGTAAACGAGTATTAAAGGCTAACATGGCCGATGGTCTGTCGGCATAGGTTTGCACGCTGTAACCGTGTTGTTGCAGCACGTCCTTGTAATTCTCGCGAATGGCGGCTTCATCTTCCACTATGGCGATACGCTTCATAGAGCCCTATTCCTATTGACTTGGGGGAGTAAGTTTTCGTGACTATACAGGATTTTACCCGAGATAAAAGGCCACAAATGCAATTGCCATTTTGTTGCCACAATTGATAGTTGCATTGCCATTTTCCATCCCTGCTCATGCCATTCCGCTTGTGTTTAATAGCCTCATTCAGTTTTGCACCCGTTTTGACCTGATGGGGTTTTGAACTTGTTGTTCAGGTTCGAGTGCAAGCTCGGCTAATAATCAAAAAGGAATGAGATGATGAAAAAGACACTAATTAATTTGTTGGTTTTGAGTTTATTAAGCGCGCCAGTCGCCAGTGTGTCGGCGCGGGTTTCACTGCAAAACCAAGGACAAGATCACAGCTTAGATAATGACGCCGATGTTAGCGGTATGGCGATGGATGATGAATACGCCAATGAGGACGAACAGCCAGAAGCCTTAATTGGCCTCGGTGGTGGTGCATTAGTGGGCGCGTTAGTCGGTGGCCCAGTGGGTGCCATTATTGGTGCATTCACTGGCACCTTGATTGGTAAGTCGGTTAGCGACACAGACACGCTGCACGTTCAGCAAAGACAGATCAGCCTGCAAGAGTCGCAATTATCCGAGTTGAGTGTAAAGCAACAAGCTGCCGAAAAACGCGCCAGCGAATATGCCAAGGCGCAGCAAGAGCTTGATGAATTGCTATCCGCGCAACGTCAATTACTCAGTGAGCTCGCCCTAGGGCTAAACGTGCAGTTTCGCACTGGTTCCTCTGAGGTCGAATCGCATTTTTTGCCCCAATTAGATGATGTGGCCGAGGTGATGAATCTGTCGCCTGAGCTTAATTTGGAATTGAAAGGCTATGCCGATCGCCGCGGGGATGTGAGCTACAACCAAGCCCTTTCTGAGCAACGTTTACTGGAAGTCCGTGGCTACCTGATTAAGCAGGGCGTCGCCGCTGAACGCATGACAACCCAAGCCTTTGGCGCTCTATCGCCACTGCAAGCGGAGCAGGACAGGGAATCGGATGTGTTCGATCGCCGTGTGACTTTGACCTTACAGCCCCATTCAACCTTGATGGCAACGCACACGACACAATAGCTGTCGATGTTAGTCGTCCATTCTAAGCCGTCAATTTAGAACATTCATTTTAACGACTGCGAACGTCAGTCCATATTGGTTAATAGAAAGAAGGAAGCCTTTGTGATGATCACAGGGAAAAGGGTAAAAGAAATCAGCGAAAGCTTAGCGATATTAATGATCAGTGCCGCCGTATGTTGGGGCTTGCCCTTTGTGGCATTAGCCTCACCCAATAGCACGGGCACATTGTCTGAGCCGCAGAATATTGCCTCGGCGCTGGTCGGCGAAAATACTGCTCAAAGTACGGCAGAATCACAGGTCATTAATTACGATGACATTACCCAGGGATTATTACTTTATCGCCAGCCGAGTGGCGCTTGGGTGCCATCTTTGCCACTCGATACACAAGTGTCGATGCAAGTCTCTGGCTTAAGTAATCGCGTTAGCGTGAAGCAGGTTTTTCGCAATAACACTGAGTTTGTGTTGAATGGGCAATATCTGTTCCCGCTGCCCAATGAGGCCGCGGTGGATTCGCTGCGATTACATATCGGCCAAAGGGTCATCGAAGGGCAAATTCATCCTAAGGCCGAGGCTAAGCAGATTTTTGAGCAAGCCAAAGCGGAGGGTAAACGCGCCAGCTTAGTGAGCCAAGAGCGGCCAAATATGTTCACGACCGAAGTGGCCAACCTAGCACCGCAGGAAGAGTTGATTGTCGAAATCAGCTATCAGGAGAGTGTCAAATATGAAGATGGCTTGTTTAGCCTACGTTTTCCGCTGGTGGTCGCGCCTCGTTATATTCCGGGCTTAACCTCTGACGCCAGTGCTAGCGACTCAAATGAGCCTATGGCACGCCAATCGAGTCGAGTGACCAGCTCGCAGGTGTTTGATGCCGACCGGATTGTGGCGCCTGTGCGGGACGGCGCCAATGGACGCGATCCTGTGCTCAAGGCTGACATTCAAGTCTTGCTGGCAAAGGGGGTTGATAAGGCGTCCATTGAGAGCCCTTACCATGACATCAAACTCAAGCAAACCAATAGCGGCGCCGTTGATGTGTCACTGGCACAACGCGTGCCTGCCAATCGTGACTTTGTGTTGCAATGGCGCGTACAGCAGGGCACGAGTCCTATGGCTTGGGTGTTTAATCAACAGGGTAAAACCCATAAACCCGATGGCGATAATCTGTATCAGGACACGCTTGAAACCAGCAAAGCCAACGGCATGAATGAAGACAATTACAGCCTCGTCATGGTGTTGCCTCCTAAGGTCGAAAAGAGCACCCAGCCGAGTTTGCCCCGTGAATTAATTTTGGTGATTGATACTTCGGGCTCTATGGCGGGGGATTCTATCGTTCAAGCCAAAAATGCACTGCTTTATGCATTAAAAGGACTCAAGCCCGAGGACAGTTTTAACATTATCGAATTTAACTCCAGTCTGTCTCAGTTTTCAGCGACATCATTACCGGCGACTTCGTCTAATTTGTCCCGCGCCCGTCAATTTGTGAGCCGTTTTCAAGCCGATGGTGGCACTGAAATGGCACTGGCACTGGACGCTGCCTTGCCCAAATCCTTGGGTAGTGTCTCGCCCGATGCCGTGCAGCCTTTGCGCCAAGTGATCTTTATGACCGACGGCTCTGTGGGCAATGAGCAAGCTTTGTTCGATTTGATCCGCTACCAAATCGGTGAGAGCCGCTTGTTTACTGTTGGCATAGGCTCGGCGCCTAATTCTCACTTTATGCAAAGGGCGGCAGAACTGGGTCGTGGCACTTTTACTTATATTGGCAAAGTGGATGAAGTCGACGAGAAGATCAGTGCCTTGCTGAGCAAAATTCAATATCCCGTATTGACCGATATTCAAGTGCGTTTTGATGATGGCAGTGTGCCCGATTACTGGCCGTCACCGATTGCCGATCTGTATCGCGGCGAGCCTGTGCTTGTGAGTCTAAAACGCAGCGCCCGTGAGCCGCAGGAATTAGTGATCTCAGGTCGCCAAGGGCATAAAAACTGGCAACAATCGTTATCGCTTCAGGACAACTCAGCGGGACTTATCACTAATCAAGGTGCGGGTTTAGATTTACTGTGGGCGCGTAAACAGATTGGTGCATTGGAGCTGAGTAAAAATGGCGCAAATGATGACAAGGTAAAGCAGCAAGTCACGGCCTTGTCGATGAATTATCACTTAGTCAGCGCCTATACCAGTTTAGTAGCGGTGGACTTAACCCCCATAGATTCAACCGCAATGAGCCGCGATGCCGTGGTGCGTCAGCACTTGCCCTTAGGTTGGCAGCCTTTTGGTGCCTTGCCACAAACTGCGACCTCGAGCCGTTTGGATATGTTATTGGGTGCGCTGACCTTGCTGCTGGCCTTGGTACTTATGGGATCTATTCTGCGACAAAAACGTGAAGAGAAGGCGGCCATGGTGGCGCTTGCCTGTCATCGATGAACCATGAATTATGAATTATGAATCATGAACGACGAGTAAAGCCCGATGAGCAAAGGCAGAACACAGCGATTTTTAGTGGTGGGATTATTTTTAATTGGCGCAACATTGTTAGGAAAGGGACTCTATATGCAAGCTAAAGCACACTTTGCCCAGTATTTGATTGAACAGGCGTGGACTAAAACCTTAGCCGATGGACAATCTCATAAGCCTTGGTCATGGGCGGATACTTACCCCGTGGCAAAGCTGTCCATTTATCGTGAACAAGTGGCGGCTAATAGCGATATTGAAGCCGAGCTTAATGACAGTTTATATGTGTTAGCGGGGGCTTCAGGGCGAAATTTGGCCTTTGGCCCAAGTTTAGTATTGTCCAGTGCGCCAGCAGGGCAAAAGGGCAATACTGTGATTGCCGGACACAGGGACACGCATTTTGCGATCCTTGATGGAATGACGGTAGGGCGTCGATTATCGCTGCAAACGCTTAAGGGAAATCACATTATTTATGAAGTAGTTGCGACTCAGGTAGTGCATGAAACTGAAACGCAGTTTATGGCGCCATCCGATGATAATCGCTTAACCTTAATCACTTGTTATCCCTTCGATGCGCTTCAAGGCGGCGCCGAACTGCGCTTTGTGGTGCAGGCGATACCGGTTGAGGATGAATCAATGGATACTGCTAGTGCCGATGTTTCAGCTTCAACTGGAAATGGGATGCAAGGGAAGGTCGCTTCTGTATCGCGCAGTTTCACCCATTAGGTCGCACGTTAATTTAAGCCTTAGCGCAATCTTCAACCAAAGCGTTAAGGCTGCTTTGAGCTAATAATGTTAACTAAATAATGCTGAATAAATAGTGCTTATCAGTAACCGCCAAATGAGCGTCTTTTAATCATCTTAGCCTGAAGCCGAATCATCGGCTTCAGGCTAATTCATTACGTTCCAGTTAGCATAATCAAGTCATCACAATCAGTTGCTGATCGGCAACACGCGATTTCGGCCTAAACGTTTCGCGTCATAGAGTAATTTATCTGCCGCTTCAATCAACTGCATGCCCGTTTGTTTTTCTTGCCATTGGGCAACCCCAAATGAGGCACTGATATTATTGATGCGCTCGTCTTTACGTCTGTCTTTTAAACTGAGCTTTTCGAGTCCACGGCGCATGGCTTCGGCCAGTTGCCTTGCGATGCGTAACTGACTTTTAGGCACAATAATCACAAATTCTTCACCGCCAAAACGATACAGTTTTGCGCCATCGCGGCAGGATTCTTGTAGCCGTTTCGCCACGGCGCGTAACACTTGGTCGCCAAGCTGGTGGCCGTAGGTGTCGTTAAACACTTTAAAATGGTCGATATCGGCCAAGATCACGCAGGTGCCTAAGGGCGCTTGGGCTAACATGCCAGCAAAATCGCTGTCGAAGGCGCGGCGATTAAAGCAGCCAGTCAGCGCATCGTAGAGCACATCTTTTTCTGTCTGTTCGAGCTTTTTCTTTAGCGCATCGATTTCGGTTTGAGCTTTCTGCAATTGTCCGGTAAAGAACTCAGTGCTCGAGCGAATATTGTCCGACTCTTTCACTAAACTGCGCACCAGATCGAGCACTTGCTCAACACTAAAACCCTCATCTTCGATGCGGTTGAGCTTTTCAAAATTACTCTCGATGCGCGACTGGAATTCATTGGCATCCAGATTGGTATCTTTGAGCGATTGGGACAGCTCAGTCACCATAGCATCCAGATTCTGGCGCATTTCGCGGACATCGAGTTCAACGGGATCGGCAACATACTGGCGATATAAGAGTTCGCTACTCACAGGAGGACAAGTGTTGTACTGGGCGATAACGGTATCGAGTCGTTGATTTAATTCGGGATTCTGTTCACCAACATAAGTGTACCAAAGCGCATAGTTAACCGGGGTGGTCGGAATTTTATGTTTGAGCATCAGAGGCACTGCTTTTTTGAGATTCAGTGCAGCGGCTTGTAATAACTCTAGCGACATATTGTTACCTTACTTAATGAAAATAAACGGATATTTTAAGATTTTCGCTATTATATTCTGTTGTTATCTGTTCAAGACTAACCACAAGTATCTCGGCTCGATGAAGGCATGAACACCGTTTGTGCTTGGGCTACAGCGACTCCGTTTGCGCTAAGACTTCCATCATAAACTAAAGATGATATGGTAAAGTCTATCCTTAAAATCAAATAATGATAATAACTTGGGAGAAAGTTGTGAAAAATATCATCTTAGCCACAAGTCTGATGGCCACTATCTCATTACCCGTTTTAGCTGAAACCGCATTTGTGCAAAGCCTCGATCTCGCGCAATACCGAACCGATGTTAAAACCTTAGCCAGTGATGCCTTCGGTGGACGTGCGCCTTTGTCTGAAGGTGAGACCTTAACTTTAGACTATTTAGTGAAAGCATTTAAAGATATGGGTCTCAAACCCGGATTTGGCGACAGTTATCTGCAGGCCGTACCCTTGGCGCAAATTAGCGCAGATCAAAATATGCAGCTTGATATCGGCGGACTTAAATTTGCCAATGGCAGTGAATTTACCGCGAGAACCCAAAGAATCGCCGAAACCGTGAGCCTGAATAAAAGCGATGTGGTGTTTGTCGGCTACGGGATCAATGCGCCCGAATATGGCTGGAATGATTACCAAGGGTTAGATGTAAAAGGCAAAACCGTTATCGTGCTTGTGAATGATCCTGGCTTTGCGACTCAAGACCCTGCGGTATTTAAAGGCAATGCCATGACCTATTACGGTCGCTGGACTTATAAGTATGAGGAAGCCGCGCGTCAAGGTGCTGAGGCTGTGTTTATTGTCCATGAAACCGCGCCTGCCGCCTATGGTTGGGGTGTGGTGCAAAACTCCAACACGGGCACTAAGTTCACTCTGGTCGATGCCAATAATAACCAAGGCCAAGTTGGCGTAATGGGTTGGGTTCAGCACGAAACCGCGCAAAAAATCTTTACTAAAGCAGGATTGGATTTTGATACCTTAAAGCAGCAAGCTGCCAAGCCAAACTTTAAGGCGATCCCACTTAAGTTGAGCGCCCAGCTCACGTTAAACAATAAAATTGAACGCGCTGAGTCCCATAACGTCGCGGCTTTACTGCCAGGTAAAACGCGCCCCGACGAAGTGGTGATGATGCATGCCCATTGGGATCACCTCGGTACTGTGATTGAAGACGGTAAGTCAGAGATTTTAAACGGAGCGGTCGATAATGCCAGCGGTGTGGCGGGGGTTTTAGCCTTGGCGCGTTACTTCAAACAGCAAGCCAAGATGGCACCACTGGATCGCTCGGTGCTCTTCAGCGCCTTTACGGCGGAAGAAACCGGTCTGATTGGAGCGCAGCATTTTGCTCAGCATCCGAGTGTGCCAACGAAAAACATCGTCGCCTTTTTAAATATCGATGGCATGAATGTGAACAAGGGCGTGGATTACATTTTACGTTATGGCGAAGGCGTGTCTGAGTTAGAGCAATACTTAGACAAAGCCGCGAAGGCCCAAGACCGTTTAGTTAAAGGTGATCCAAGACCGCAGAATGGGTTGATGTTTAGATCGGACCACTTTGCGCTGGCACAACAAGGTGTACCTGGATTGCTATTTATGAGTCTTGGGGATACCGATCCTGATTATATCGCCCATAAATATCATAAGCCTGCTGACGATTATGATCCAAGCTGGAATTTAGGCGGTGTAAGCCAAGATCTAGACCTCATCGCCAGTATGATTGCCACCTTAGCCAATAGTACCGATTGGCCCCATTGGCTTGAGTCATCTGACTTTAAAGCCAAGCGCGAGCAAGATGGGCGTAAATAGTGTTAATGAGTTGAATCATGAGGGCGCCAGTAGGTGCCCTTATTTTTTAACGCTGATTTTAGCTAGGATTTGGAAAATGGTTTTAGCTAGGCGTGGGCAATTGAGACAATAAGAGTCTTAATAGAATGTGTTTGAATTAAAAAGAATAACTGATGGAAAGCATAGGGCCGATAAAGCTGTAATAAATATTGTAATCGGCAATTTGAGTGTCTTTATTCGGCGAGTTTTGGGCGATATCCACATCAACTTTGTAGTAGTTATAGGCCACGCTCATGCGCCAGTTCGGAGTGATTTGTGCATCAACACCGACTTTAATATCAACAAGCTCGCCTTTGACATCATTGAGTGTGATGTAGAAATACTGTGCATGGCTGGTGACTTGCCAACCTGGAACAAACTCATACTGTCCATAAATGCCAAAGTCCGGCAGTGGTGCCGTGACATTTTCATCAACAATGCGCGGGATCGCTTGGCTACCACAGACGTTATTGAGTAATTCTGACGAAGCGCAAACCCCAATCATACCTTCAAAACCTGTCTTGATAAACATAGTGTGTAAACCAAATGACAGACCCACATCATAGTTACTGCCTTGAAAGACATCATAACCATAGCCTAAACGCAGTACATCGATGTTTAGGGTTGAACTGAGCTTACCGCCGGCTTTGATATCGTAAATGGTGTCGTTGATTTCGAGCTGGAAGGGTTTGGCTAAGGCTTGGGTATCGGCGCTGCGGTGGAGTTGTTTCCAGTCGAGGTAGATATTGTGCCGCTCGTTGAAGTGATAATTTAACTCGATAAAAGGCAGGAATTCGTTTTCAGCGAGTTTGAGATCAGATTCATAATCTAAGGTGAAGTTATTACCCGAAACTGGGTTAGTGACTTCCATATTGGTGTCTGATTGCGAGTAGAAGCCGCCTAATTGAATAGTAAAGTCATCGGCTTGCACTTGAGTGCTGACGAGTGACGCTATGATGAGGGGTAACAGGCGAATCGACATGTTAAGGAGTAACTCCAGCATTATTCTTATTATGTTTAGCGATGAGGTCAGACTTTAGTGCCATAAAAAATCGACATTTGGAGTTTAACAGCAAATTTCGCGATGTGAATAAAATGTTTTAAAAAATGCAAAAATTTGTGATTTAAAACAAAAGTAGGACTTATTTTAGCGGCATTGAATGAAATTTGAGCGAAACATCACATCAATTGTGGATTGAAGGCTAACGCAAACGGTAAGGGAGGGACTGGTGCTACCTAGAAATGACTTCAGTATTGCAGCTTTGCTTGTGGCGCGAGATGCCAATGGATGTGAAACATGATAAATGGGGGATAGTAATCAATTTAAGAATATCTAGCGGCGTGATACCGCTAGATATTGATATTATATCGCTGGTTCGCTATTTAGGCTCGATAACGGGCGTCACAGACGTTTCTACATTGTCAGTAATGACCACTTTGGGGCTACTTGGCTCATCTTTATTAAACATGCCTAAACGGATGCGAATAAAGTGTAAAATTTGCGCGGCAATATCCACATTCAAACAGGATTCTAAGCCTTCAAATCCTGGGGATGAGTTTGCTTCGCAAATTTTGTAATGGCCGTTATCAAACAATAAATCGATACCCGCAACATCGAGATCGAGAATATTGGCTGTTTGCGTGGCAAGCCATTCAATTTCAGGAGTGATCTGAAATGGACGCGCTGAGCCGCCGGCACTGACATTGGCTTTAAAGCTGTCTTCTTGACCACGCCTTTCGTAGCAACCTGCAACACGACCACCGATGGTAAATACCCGAAGATCGCGCCCATGGCTGTTAGCGATAAACTCTTGCAGAATAATGTTAGCGTTTTTGTTGGTCGCTTCAATCAACTGCATTAGATCGTCAAATTCACGTGCCTTATGGGATAAAAACACACCGCTGCCCTGTGAGCCAGAAAGCGTTTTAATCACCACAGGAAAGCCGAGATGGCGCTCTACGAGGGCGATATCAACGGGGAACTTAACCAACATAGTTTTAGGCGTAGGCAAATTCTTCTCGGCCAACAATTGCTGGGAGAATAATTTGTCTTTAACGATTTCAATGGCTTTAGAAGGATTGAGGCAATACACCCCTAATCTTTCTAAGTGGCGAATAATGGCTAAGGCAAAGTAAGTTGTGCCTGATCCCATTCGCGGAATAATAAAATCGGGCAGCTCGACGGCTTGCCCATTCAATAAAATACTCTTGTTATCTTCTCTGGTGACAGTCAGATCAAATTCATCAGGTGCGTAAACTTCCAACTGTATGTTGTCGGCTTTTGCTGCCGCCAGTAGACGCTCAATTTCATACCATTCAGGTTTTAGCTGAGTCGCGGTTTCTTTATATAAAATCCAACCACGCATTTAGTAGCAAACCTTAATCTTCATTCTTTATCCTCGGGTTCAGGTTCATCCTGAACATCATCTTCAATATCAAATACAGCCTCGGCCTCAACTTCTATCTCGGGCTTGGTTGCAGGCAAATGCACTGTACCAACCACGGCATAAAAGGGTTTCCCCATGGCGAGCCTGCGATACTTTACCCAGATCTGCTCTAACAAGCTACTGGGCGCGATATTTCCTTTGGCGACTTCCACAAATTGGGCTTCATCGGAGGTGCAGGGCAAGGTTTTACCTTCGGCTAAATTCTTCATTGCATGACCATGCAATTCAAGCAGTTCAGCTTCCTTATTAGTAAAATCGCCGCTTCGTTTGAAGCCTTTGGGGAAATTCGTGTCATCGTAGAAACGTTTTTGCGAGACAAAACTGGCAGCAGCTGAGCCGTTAAACGTCTCAGAACCCTTGTTAGCGTTTGAAAAAGACTGTTCAGACATGGCAGATACCCTCTAGTTTTTGATATACAAAGATTTGCAACTGGAGTATTGGCTAGTATTATTGATTTATAAATCAAAAAAATTTGCCTATGTTGGTCAAGAATTTTTATGGATACCGATTTACTGAAAACCTTTCTTGAAGTCTCCCGTACTCGCCATTTCGGTAAAGCGGCCGAGAATCTGTATCTCACGCGCAGTGCTGTGAGTTTTCGAGTCAAGCAGCTTGAAAGCATTTTAGGCGTCGCGCTGTTTGAGCGGCAGCGTAATAACATTCAGCCCACACCCGCAGGCGAGCGCATGCTTGGCCATGCCGAGGCGGTATTGACTGCGTGGGAGCGGGCTAAACAAGATGTTTCCCTTAGTCAGTTACAGTCGACTCAGCTTGCCATTGGTGCAGGGCCGAATATATGGGATGCCTATTTGCAAGGTTATTTACAGGGATTGCACGTGGGGCTGCCCGGCGTTGCGCTGCGCACCGAAGTGCTGCCTGCCAATGCGATGACGCGCCAATTAATGGACCGCACCCTCGATATCGCGATTTCATTCGATCCGCCAAAGCTTGATCAATTTGAATTAGTGCAGCTAGGGCAAATTAATTTGTTGTTGGTTTCGAGCCTAAAAGGTCAAACGGTGAATGCCGTGGTGCCGGGGCAATATGTGAAAGTAGATTGGGGAACGGCGTTCAATATTGTGCATGCGCAGGAATATGCGTCGCTTCCTGTGCCAACGCTACATACGAGCTCTGCGCGTATCGCCTTGGATTTCATCCTTAATAATGGTGGTTGTGCTTTCTTACCTGAGCATTTGGTGCAGCATGCTTTGCGCAGCGGCGAATTGCATCACGTCAGTGGCGCCAGCGCTATTTCACGAAATGTGTATGTTGCCTATTGGGCAGAAAATGATCGTTTAGCCCAGATCAAACAAGCCATCGACTTTTTAAGGGACGATGGCTCAGTGTTTGCTCATACGACTATCTAAAACGTCGGTGTTAAAACACCAGTGGCGCGAGTACAACCAGCCAAGTTAATCCACACAGTGCAAGACTCATAAATACGGCGGCCGAGGCGATGTCCTTGGCTTGGCCACTTAGTGGGTGAATTTCACTGCCAACACGATCGACCACAGCTTCAATCGCCGAGTTTAAAAGCTCAACAATCAACACAATAAACAGTGTAAAAATCAGCAACAAACGTTCAATCGTGCTGATATCAACCCACAAAGCCACGGGTAACATGATGATGGCTAACATTAATTCCTGTCTAAAAGCGGCTTCGTGGACCCAAGCGGCCTTTAAGCCCTTCATCGAAAATCCCGTTGCTCTGAAAATGCGTTTAATACCGTGATTGTTGGCTGGTTTCATAGTGTTTCCAATAGACATTAGCGACAATGCGCTGAGGTGTTGCTCACTCAAACAGGTTTGATAAAACCAACTGTTGTGGATTTTAACATTTGACTGAGTTAATAAATTTGGCCGCAGTATAGCCCGAGATGAAAAGCGCATAAACAATTAACTGAGTAAAATCGTCATCAACATTCGTTGTTAACTTAGGCGCTTAGTGACTTTCGACGGTTTTTTAGTGCAACTTGAGCTATGGGTTCTAAGCTTGATGAAGGATATATTGCCAGAGTGAGTAAGGGAATGACTCATATCAGCCCGTTACAAGATTTAACATTTCATCGTTTTATCCGCTTTCGGTTTTTCAAACAACGTCTGCTCTTACTCAGTCTGCTGATATTCGGTTGTTTAGTCCCAGTGACCTATGCACAAACCTCACTACCTTCGATACAGTTGGCAACCGAGTTTGATGCCCAGCAAGAGATTAATATTCACGACTTTTTGATTAGCGAAAAACTCGACGGGGTGCGAGGTTACTGGAATGGTCAGGCACTATTGACTCGGCAAGGTAATCTTATTGCTGCTCCAACTTGGTTTATCGCGAATTTTCCGAATTATCCTCTCGATGGTGAATTATGGCTTGGGCGAGGCCAGTTTGAGGTTATGTCGAGCATAGTTCGACAAACCTCAGCCAAGGATGATGACTGGCGCAAAGTGCGATTTATGGTGTTCGATGTTCCCAAGGCGGGTGGCGACTTTCAGCATCGCTATCAATTTGCGTTGACCGAATTAAGCGATAAATCGCATTATCTTGAAGTTATAGCGCAGTTCCAAGTGGACAGTCTTGAAGCTCTGTATCAAAAACTTGATAGCTTAGTTGATAAAGGCGCTGAAGGATTAATGCTGCATCGCAGCTCCGCGACGTATGTTAGTGGCCGCAATACTAATTTGATGAAATTAAAACCCTATTATGATGCTGAAGCGACAGTGATCGGCCATATACCAGGGAAAGGTCAATTTGCAGGGCAAATGGGCGCAATAAGAGTGCAAACCCCAGACGGCCGGATTTTCAACATAGGCACAGGTTTTAATCTCGCAGAGCGTCAGCATCCCCCCGCTGTGGGGGCAATCATCACCTATAAATATCTGGGTCTTACCGTAAATGGCTTACCCAGATTTGCCAGCTTTCTGCGGGTACGCATCGATTTAGATGAGAGTAATAAAGTCATTTCATCGCAAGAAGGAAACTAGCGGGCAGTTCTGCCCGCAATACTGCTCCGCTAGTATTTAAATTATTACTCGTAAAAAGTGACTGTAGTAAGTAGTTGTTCACTATAACTAAAAATATCGTCTACTGAACTAATGGGATGACGAGTTTCATTTTTATTAGCATCCATTAATCCAAGGTATTTTTGTTTAGCATTAAAGTGCAATCGACATAAAGGCTTACGATTGTTGTCATCTAGTAACACACCAAAGTAGCTTTGTGTATCTCTCGCAATAATTCTATTTACTTCTAATTTTTGTCTCAAGATGGCTTTAATAATATTGAAACCTTCTATTTCTTCATCTGTTGTAATGACTTTAATTTTTTCGTCATCGGAAATTATTAAAGACTCGCTTGAGTTTTTATCTTCAATAACTGGCTTATCTCCACCAATAGCAGATTTTAATCGTTCATTGATACTGTCGCTTAGAAATTGTCTTAGTGCTTTATGCGTAATCTCAGCGAATTGGTGTTTCACTTTGGGTGTGAGAACACCATCGTAGGCTCTTGAGGCAAAAAAGCGGATGAATTCGTCCTCAGGTTCTTTAAACTGCTCGCTTATGATACGTTTTATTGTCATCCCAAAACCACCGCCTCTGGCGGTGGTGATTGTTCCTTGAGGCTATAGCCTGAATTACGCCCATGCTAAAAGAGACTTCTTATTCACCACAAGTAAGAGGAGACGAAAAGCATGG
>NZ_JALBYT010000021.1:0-91789 GCF_022690845.1 Shewanella sp. N2AIL
AGTTGGCTAGGGCTGCGTATTCTACGCATTTCCCGTTTCGCGTCAAGGAGTATTTTCAACTTCTTGCTGCGATTGAATTAAGTGCCATTCTCAACAGAGAGTAAGCCATTCAATTCAACCTAACTCGCCAGCTTGCTTTCGCTGTCTGCCGTGTCAGTGGATGCGCATTATAGGGAGCAGGAGATTTTGTGCAAGGGCTTTTTTAACAATCTGCGCCAAGCGAATGAATAACCACCAAACTGCAGAAATATACTGCAATCTTGAGCAATATCGCTGTTTGGGTTGATAAGTCTGGCAGAAGAAATCACCTATTGCAGAGGTTTTAATAGATTGAATGGGCATAAACAGAAGTTGATAGCTATTTTTCGCTATATCTATCAGCAAACCTCTAAAAACGTTATGCCTAGTGTGATGCCTTACTCTTGTTTGCACCTAGCTAATGATAAGCAATGATCAAATGCACGAGCCCTAAGGTTTATGCTCTTCTTGTTTCTCTTTCTCGAGATCTGTAACGACTTGAGTTTGTGCAGCGGCTTGGACTGAGGAGTTCGTTTCGACACTCGCCGCGACATCATCTCCTACAACGTGAGCGACTTTGAGCTTTCTCACGGTTCGAATCGTAATGATCGGGCCTGAAATCGCATATAAGTAGAAGCCGACACATAAAATCAATGCAGGTTGCACCGACACCACCACAAAAACACCGACGACCAGTAAGATCACGATAAAGTTAACCTTGCCGCGCCAATCAATTTCTTTGAAGGAGTGATAGCGGAAATTGCTGACCATCAGTAAACCGGTTGCTGCAGTAACAAGGGCCGCAATCCAACTGATGTTTCTTCCATCGAGACTATATTGATTACCAAGCCAAATACTGCCAGCAATAACAGCGGCGGCTGCCGGGCTGGCGAGACCTTGAAAATAACGCTTATCGGCAACGCCAACTTGCGTATTAAATCGAGCAAGCCTGAGTGCTGCACCTGCGCAATAGATAAATGCGGCCAGCCAACCAATTTTACCTAAGTCCGCTAATGCCCAATTGTAGGCGAGTAGTGCTGGCGCCATTCCGAAGGACACCATATCGGCCATACTGTCGTACTCAGCACCAAAATCACTCTGGGTATTAGTCAGTCTTGCCACTCGTCCATCGAGCCCATCACAAATTATGGCAATAAAAATGGCTATCGCTGCGGCTTCAAAGTTAGCATTCATGGAAGCAATTACGGCATAAAAACCAGAAAACAAACCCGCTGTGGTAAAAAGGTTCGGTAATAAATAGATACCTTTATTCTTTACTGTTTGATTTGAAGAATTTTGCATACACTTATTACGCTAGTTCGGTGAAAAGAAGTTAGCTTTCAAGATAACATATTTTATTATCATGTCGATGAGAGACCAGTTAGGGATGATTTCGATGTTAAAAGTGAACACGTTCAGCACTATGCTATGCCGATGGTTTTGGCTCGCCCTTTTCATTGGCCCCGTTTCTGCGGGCGTTATCTATACTTGGGTCGACGAAAATGGGGTGACGCATTACAGCCAACAAGCCCCGCAACAAGAAAACATCAAAGCAGAAAAGCTCTACAGTGAAGATTTAGAGCAGGCGAAAGTGGGTTTTATCGCACCGGTAAAGAAAGCGGAAGCGACTTCTGAAGTCAATGAATTAGAAAAGTCAGCGGCGCTGATCAAAGAGAAAGATGCTAAACAGGCTCAATCCATTTGTAAGAGTGCAAAACACAATTTAGATATTCTCACGACGCACACTAAGCTTATCCGCCAAACTTCCGATTCGGGTGAATCTGTCGCTATGACAGAGGAAGACCGCCAAGCCTCGATTGCTCAGCAACAGGAAAGAATCAAACTCTTCTGTGATAAGAAGTAGCCATTAACGAACAATGATTAACGCTGATGCAATAGAAAAGGAGCCGAGTTAAAAACTCGGCTCCTTTCGTTTTAGTGCTTGAAGCGGGAGCGATACTGACTAAGAAAGCGCTATCTCTTATTGCAAGATAGTTTATTTCAAGCTCGTTCATTCAAGAACACTTATTTCAGTTCGCCTATTTCAACCAATCCAACTTCAAGCTTGCGATTAACGTATAGCATTCAAACAAAAAACTAAGTGACTAGCTACTGGTTATTGCTCGAACACTAACTCGCCACCCGCACAGCTAACTTTGATCGGTTTACCCGGTAACAAGTCGCCACGCAGTAATTTCTGCGCCAGCGGGTTTTCGACTTCTTGCTGCAATGCCCGTTTCAACGGTCTTGCGCCATACACAGGATCGAAACCAATTTCCGCAATCAATGATAATGCGTCGTCGGTGATCTCCAATGTATAGTCCTTTTCCGCCAAACGTTGGCGTAAGGAAGCAATCTGTATCGAAGCAATACGCTTGATATTGGCAGCATCCAATGGATGGAACACCACAGATTCATCGATACGGTTTAAAAACTCGGGTCTGAAACTGTGAGTAACCACATTCATTACCGCCGCTTTCATCTCTGCATAGGTCACTTGACCAAATCCTTCTTGGATAATGTCGGAGCCTAAGTTCGAGGTCATGATGATCACTGTATTTCTAAAATCTACAGTACGACCTTGACCATCGGTTAAGCGTCCATCATCAAGCACTTGCAGTAAGATGTTAAACACATCGGGATGCGCTTTCTCGACTTCGTCGAGCAATATCACTGAATACGGTTTACGACGAACGGCTTCCGTTAAGTAACCGCCCTCTTCATAACCTACGTATCCAGGAGGCGCACCCACTAAACGCGATACTGAGTGTTTCTCCATAAACTCAGACATATCAATGCGCACTAAGGCCGATTCGGTATCGAATAAAAACCTCGCCAGTGATTTACACAGCTCAGTTTTACCCACACCCGTTGGGCCTAAGAACAGGAACGAGCCTATCGGGCGATTTGGATCCGCCAGACCAGCGCGGCTACGACGAATCGCATTCGCGACCGCATCGACGGCTTCGTTTTGGCCAATCACCCGCTCGTGCAGCGCCACTTCCATTTGCAGTAATTTTTCGCGCTCGCCTTCAAGCATTTTCGATACGGGAATTCCCGTCGCTTTCGACAAGACTTCGGCGATTTCGAACTCAGTGACCTTGTTACGCAATAACGTCATGTCCTGCATTTCGGCTTGCGATGCCAAATCGAGCTGTTTTTCAAGCTCAGGAATACGACCGTATTGCAGCTCAGACATCCGAGTTAAATCACCCGCACGACGCGCCACCTCTAAATCCATTCGAGCCTGTTCGAGATCGGCTTTAATGTGCTGAGTTCCCGCTAGTGCGGCTTTTTCAGTACGCCAGATTTCGTTCAACTCTGAAGCTTTAGCTTCAACGTCACGTAATTCCTCTTGCAGATGGTCCAGCCTGCGACGGCTCGCCTCATCATTTTCTTTGGCTAAGGCTTGCTCCTCCAGTTTGAGCTGGATAGCACGACGTTCGAGCCGGTCGAGTGACTCAGGTTTTGAGTCCATCTGCATACGGATGCTAGATGCCGCTTCGTCAATCAAATCGATCGCTTTATCGGGCAACTTACGGTCCGACACATAACGGTGCGACATGGTCGCCGCCGCCACAATCGCCGGATCGGTAATTTCCACATGGTGATGCAGCTCGTAACGTTCTTTCAGGCCACGCAAAATGGCGATGGTGTCTTCAACGCTTGGCTCATCCACCAGCACTTTTTGGAAACGACGTTCAAGCGCCGCATCTTTTTCAATGTACTGACGATACTCATCAAGTGTGGTCGCACCCACGCAGTGTAAGTCACCACGCGCTAACGCAGGTTTGAGCATGTTACCTGCATCCATTGCGCCTTCACCTTTACCGGCGCCGACCATAGTATGCAGCTCGTCGATGAAGAGGATCACTTGACCTTCTTCCTGCGCCAACTCATTCAATACCGCTTTTAAACGTTCTTCGAACTCACCGCGATATTTAGCGCCCGCAATCAATGAGCCCATATCGAGGGATAAGACGCGCTTATTTTTAATGCCCTCGGGGACTTCACCATTAACGATGCGCTGGGCAAGTCCTTCAACAATCGCCGTTTTACCCACACCCGGTTCACCGATAAGGACGGGGTTGTTTTTACTGCGACGTTGTAATACTTGGATCGTGCGGCGAATTTCATCGTCACGGCCGATCACAGGATCTAACTTGCCTTGTTCGGCTCGCTCGGTCAGATCGATAGTAAACTTCTTCAACGCTTGACGTTGATCTTCAGCGTTCGGATCATCCACTTTTTGGCCGCCGCGCATTTGTTCAATGGTTTGCTCCATCAACTCTTTGGTCGCGCCGGCTTTTTTCAACGCTTGCGCGAGGGCATCGCCTCCTTCTAACGCGGCTAATACAAATAACTCGCTAGAGATATATTTGTCTTTACGCTTTTGCGCCAATTTATCGCACAGGTTTAATAAACGTATTAAACCTTGGGATAATTGCACATCGCCGCCCGTACCTTCGACTTGAGGTAAGCGTTCCAGCTCTTGACTCAAAAGCGAGCGCAGCGCACTCACGCGAATGCCAGCTTGGGTCAATAATGGATGGATTGAACCTGAATCTTGGTTCAACAATGCCATCATCAAATGCAGCGGTTCAATAAACTGATGATCACGCCCGAGTGCGAGAGACTGGGCATCTGAGATGGCAAGCTGAAATTTATTGGTCATACGATCGAGTCGCATACAGCCTCCTAAAACTCACAAAGTAGAGATATGCCAATCCACAAGATATCTTGCCAATTTAGTGGCGTTAAATCAGTACCGCTAATGGAGAGATCTAAATAGGATTGGTATTACATTTCGTTAGTTAAAAGATGGGGGCTATTTAGCCAAATTCAAGCGGATAACGCGGAAATAAATATAAATTGTAGGGGAATTTACTTAAGACTTAAGCCAGATCAACGATGCCATGCGCCCCGTCATCTTATCGCGACGATAAGAGAAGTAATCGGTGTCACTGACAGTGCAGATATCGGCGCTATAAATATGCTTGATGCCGAGTAAACTCAAGCGTAATTTAGCCAAGCCAATAATATCGGCCAGATACTTGTCACCACTGGGAATAAAACACGCAGCCGCCTGTGGATGTAACCCACAGAATGCGTGCTTCACTTCGACGCCCACTTCAAATTTTTGCGGACCAATGGCCGGGCCTAGGTAAGCAATCAACTCATCCATAGGAGAACTAAACTGCGCCGCGGTGGCCTCAATCACGCCATCACATAAACCGCGCCAACCGGCATGGGCTGCAGCCACTTCGGTTCCCGCTTGATTACACAGCAATACAGGTAAACAATCGGCGGTCATTACAGCGCAAACTTGGCTCGCAGTTCGGCTATAACTGGCATCGGCAATCGGCGTATCCGCAGCGTGAGCTAAGCTCAGCGTGTCTAAATTAAGCACATGGGTACCATGGATTTGCTCAAGCCAGACAGGAGCGGCAGTTAACGCTAATTGTTTGCAGAGTAATTCACGATTAGCCATCACCTGCTGTTCAGCATCACCGACATGCAGTCCAAGATTCAAACTGTCATAGGGATGCACGCTCACACCGCCATGACGATTTGTCATAGCGATGCCAACATTAGCAGGAACAGGCCAATCGTGATCAAACACTTAGAGATACTCGATCGGATGCTCTACCGTGTCTTGACGCAGTGCTTTAGTCAAAATCACCATGTCTTCAGGAATTGGCGCTTGCCAGCTCATGATTTCACAACTCACTGGGTGAGCTAATTCTAGACGAACTGCGTGCAGCGCTTGGCGCTTGAAGTTTTTCAGGATATCGAAAAACTCTGGGCTCGCGGCTTTAGGCGGTTTTGGACGACCACCATACACAGGATCGCCCACTAACACGTGGCCTATGTATTCCATGTGCACACGGATCTGGTGAGTACGGCCAGATTCTAGACGTAATCTCAAACGTGTGTGGTTACGGAATTTTTCCGCGACACGGTAATGCGTCACCGCAGGTTTACCTGAGTGCAGCACGGCCATGTGAGTACGTTTGGTAAGATGGCGACCAATCGGCTCATCCACTGTACCGCCACCTGTCATAGTCCCCATAACAATCGCTTCGTATTCACGAGTGATTTCACGGGCCTGCAAAGCGGCAACTAAATGCGTTTGCGCTTCAACGGTTTTGGCAACGACCATCAAACCTGTTGTATCTTTGTCCAGACGATGCACAATACCCGCACGTGGCACATGCTCAATATCAGGACAATGGTGCAATAGTGCATTCATCAAAGTGCCATCGGCATTGCCAGCACCTGGGTGAACCACGAGTCCTGCTTGCTTGTTGATCACAATAATGTCGTCATCTTCATAGACGATATCCAGATCAATGGCCTGCGCCGCGGCATGGACTTCTTCTTCTAGAGTGGCGTCTATGAGTATCTGTTGCAGCTCATAAACTTTCTCGCGGGGCTTGTTAACGACAACGCCGTCAACATGAACTGCATCAGATAGGATCCATTCCTTGATGCGCGTGCGCGAGTAATCTGGGAACAACTCTGCTAGGGCCTGATCTAATCTCAGTCCAGTTTGTGTTGCCGAAATCTCGCTTTTTAGATTAATCTCTTGTGTCATAGGAACCGTATCCCCATTTAGGGGTCAAAAAATGTGTGCTATCTGTTACAATCGGATGTTTTCTATTTTATAGTGAAATGGAAAAATTCTTAACTACAACTTAAAAAGAATTGAATTCAAGTATGTATAAATTTTCCAAAGGCGTTACCTTAGTCCTATTTTCACTAGCGTTATCAGCCTGTAGCAGCAGCCCTGATGATAACGATATTGCCGCCAAAACGTCACCTGATGTGCTTTACACTCAGGCAAGAACCTCTATGGAACTTGGCAATTACTCTAAAGCTGTCCGTTCTTTGGAGGCGTTAGACTCACGCTTCCCCTTCGGACCTCACAAAACTCAAGTCCAGTTAGACCTGATTTATGCTTACTACAAAATGGACGATGTCGCTTCGGGGATTGCGAACATAGACAGATTTATCCGTCTTAATCCTACACACCCTGATATTGACTATGTGTTCTATATGCGCGGTTTAGTGAACATGCAAGCCGACAACTACTTGTTCCACGATATGCTTAATATCGACCGAACCGATCGTGACCCTAAAAATGCTCAAGATGCTTTCAAAGATTTTGATCGTCTTATCAAAACTTACCCTAACAGCAAATATGCCGCCGATGCGCAAAAACGCATGTTAGCGTTGAAGAATCGCTTAGCAAGATATTCAATCCAAGTTGCCGAATATTATCTCAAGATGAATGCATGGAGCGCCGCAGCAATCCGAGCACAATCTGTAATGGAAACATATCCTGGCACCCCTTCAAATGAACGGGCATTAGAGATAATGATAGAAGCTTATGGCGAATTAGGTCAGAGCAAGCTGAAGCAAAACGTGCTCATGGTAATGCAAGCTAACTATCCAAACAATGAAATCTTATCAAACTAGCCGAGAATGCCCCTTTAATAGGGGCATTTTTTTGCTTTGTTACCCAAGTTAACCCATCACTGAATATTGCTAAGTCCCCAGCGTGGATAGTGGTTTGACTATTTTTAGCTCGCCACTTGCAGCGTAAATGACACTTTCGTGTAAATCTTATCCAACCGAGTCACTTTTTACGTTATTTAGTAAAAATCTATTGACTCAAAACCCGAAAAGCCTTTAAATTGCGCCCGTCGCCCGAATAGCTCAGTCGGTAGAGCAGAGGATTGAAAATCCTCGTGTCCCTGGTTCGATTCCGGGTTCGGGCACCATCTTTAAATTGGTTGCTTCAGTGACTAATGTTAGAGAACTGCAATAGGTACAGTGCAGGTGTGGTGGAATTGGTAGACACGCCAGCTTCAGGTGCTGGTGCTCGCAAGGGCGTGGAGGTTCAAGTCCTCTCACCTGTACCAAATTGCAGTTCAACGAATGAAACAAAGCATTAAGATTGTTTCTTCGGTTTTAAGATTACTCATTCGATGAAATTTCGGATAGCCATGCAGATGTGGTGGAATTGGTAGACACGCCAGCTTCAGGTGCTGGTGCTCGCAAGGGCGTGGAGGTTCAAGTCCTCTCATCTGTACCAACATTTAAACCTCGCTTAGCGAGGTTTTTTTGTATCTGAAACAAAATAAATCCTCTGTTACTCTCCCTTCTTTCCGCTGATTTGCTATACCTAATGTTACAGACTCATCGTAGGGATAGCTCGAGCTCTGCCTAAAGGACTCTTTAGTTCACTGAGGCTATCCCATATGAACGGTCTACAAATAAAACAAAAAATGTTTATCGGCATTTTGGTCCCCCTTGCAATGTTACTGACGATTGGTTTTCTCGCCATTAATATGATGGGCAATATTGAGTCGGGTGTTGAACGCATCTATAACGACAGAGTGGTGCCGCTGGATGATTTAAAAGTGATTGCCGATAAGTATGCGGTCGATGTTATCGATGCGGTCAATAAGGCGAACGCGGGTGGTTTCACCGCCTCGCAAGCGGCTGAAGCGCTAGACAGTGCCAAATCGACTATTACTCAACATTGGCAAAAATACCTATCTACCGAGCTTACCTCAGAAGAATCCCGACTCGTAAAACAAGCCGAAGTGCTGTTCTCCCCCGCGAATCAACAGATTGATACCCTGATTTCGCGCTTAAGAGGATTAAACGGTGATGTTTCAAGCCAACTCTCAGCCAATATCCTGCCGCTGTACCAAGCAATTGATCCTATCAGTAACCAAATATCTGAACTGATTGCACTGCAAATCCGCGTGGCGGGCGAAGAAAAAGATCGTGTAAATGCCATTTATCAATCTTCAATCACTATTTTTGCGGCATTAGCCTGTGCCGCCATGATCATCAGTATTGTGATTGGACTCTGGGTCAATCAAAGCGTGATGAATCCCATTAATGACATCCTTGGTAAACTGAAAAGGATCCATCAAGACTCTGATCTCACCGTCAGATTCACCACTTTTAATCACGATGAGCTAGGGCAAATATCCACTAGCCTCACCCAAGTGATTGAACACTTACGGGGCATTCTTCATTCCATTGCCGAGGCGGCAACTACGGTCAACAGTTCGGCAAATGAGTTAAGTAGCTTCACCCAAGCCACCAATAAACGAATGCAACAGCAACAAGCCGAAACGGAGCAGACTGCAACGGCCATGAATGAGATGACGGCCACCGTTGCCGAAGTCGCCCAAAGCGCATCTGCCGCAGCGGATTCAGCCAAAGATGCCGATACCTATGCCGCTAACGGCAATAATATTGTGATGCAATCGATTAGCAGTATGTCGCAGCTTTCTGATCAAATTCAAAAAACGGCGCAGGTCATTGGATTTTTATCTAATGAAAGCCAAAATATCGGCCGCGTACTCGATGTGATTAAGAGCATTGCCGAACAAACCAATCTACTGGCACTCAATGCCGCCATTGAAGCCGCACGGGCGGGAGAGCAAGGTCGCGGCTTTGCAGTCGTTGCCGATGAAGTGCGAACCTTAGCGCAACGCACCCAAAAATCGACTCAAGAAATTGAGGCCATGATTGCCACCCTACAACAAGGGGTTAAAGAAGCCGTCAGCGCCATGGAAATAGGTATCAATCAAGTAGATGATGCCAATGATAAAGCCAATCAGGCGGGTCAAGCGCTGAAAGAAATTGTCACCTCAGTAGACAGCATCACCGAGCTAAATACCCACATTGCGACCGCCGCTGAAGAGCAAAGTAGCGTTGCCGAGAGTATTAATCGCAGCATTATTGCCATCAGCGATATCGCCGAGCATTCCACAGCTTCGGCGGCGGAATTAAGTGAATCTGTGATTAATTTGACTAAGCTCGCCAGCAGCATGCGCAATCAAGTGAGCGCATTTAAGCTCTAATTTAACTCAATCAACCACCAAACGACTGCAACCATTTTTGCTGTTGCAGTCAAATTCCCCTCTATTTACATCATCTGTAACCCATTGAAATAGAATATCCGTTTCATCATTTCTCGATTTAATTTCTCCTTCTGTTGAACACTTCAAATGATCTCAGCCTCGTTATCGATAGCACAGATAGCGATAATCTCTATTGATCCAAATCAAATAGATCTTTAAACTTATTAAACATTCACTATATTTACATGTTAAGGATTTTCTATGTTGGACAGCCGTACTATCCAAGTTATCAAGAGCACTATTCCCTTACTCGAATCTGCAGGCCCTGCGCTGACGACCCATTTTTATCAACGCATGTTCAAACATAATCCTGAACTAAAAGATGTGTTCAATTTGGCGCACCAACATTCTGGTGGTCAGCCTGTAGCCCTGTTCAATGCCGTCGCAGCCTATGCAAAAAATATCGAAAACTTAGCGGTACTGAGTTCAACGGTTGAGCGCATTGCCCAAAAACATACGGGATTTCTGATCAAACCTGAGCAGTATGCGATCGTCGGCAGCCATTTATTGGCAACGCTTAAAGAATTAGGGGGCGATGCGGTAACAGAAGAAGTGTTAGAAGCTTGGGCACAGGCTTATGGATTTTTAGCCAACATCTTTATTCAACGAGAAGCAAAGATTTATCAAGCGCATGCAGAGCAAGATGGTGGCTGGTTGGGTGAGCGTCAGTTTGTCATTAGCGCGAAAAATACCGAGTCAGCAGTCATCACCTCCTTCATATTGACGCCTGAAGATGGCAAGCCAGTTAAAGATTTTATCCCCGGTCAGTACTTAAGTTTGAAGCTAACACACCCGAATTTGGCATATGAAGAAATCCGCCAATATTCCTTATCCGATGCACCCAATGGCACCAGCTACCGCATCAGTGTAAAACGCGAACTCGGCGGCCAAGTGTCGAACCTGCTGCATGATGCGATACAAGTCGGCGACAAAATCGCAGTGATGCCACCCGCCGGGGACTTTACCCTAGAAGTCACGGCGGACACCCCCGTAGTGCTAATTTCGGCTGGTGTAGGCCAAACACCGATGAAAAGTATGCTCAATCAATTACTCAAGCTGCAGCATCCCAGCACTATCACTTGGCTGCATGCCTGTGAGCAAGGCGCCGTACACGGTTTCAAACAGGCTATCCACGCCAAGCGGCAGCAACATCATAATCTGATGAGCCATGTTTGGTATCGTGAGCCAGCCCCAACCGATATGTTAGGTGAAGATTATGATTTCGAAGGGCAAATGGAGTTAAGTAAAGTCGCCGAACAGCTGCTTCCCCACGCACGTTATTATTTCTGCGGTCCCATTGGATTCATGTCAGCCATCAAGCAACAACTTCTCGCTCTGGGTGTCGCGGCTGAAAACATGCACTATGAAGTGTTCGGCCCTCACGCAGATCTTTAATGGCATGACACGGGCTTGAGGGAATTCACGCTCAAGTCCGTTTGAATGCTTAGCTTTTGTGTTTAGCTTTTATGCTTAGCTTTCATTGTTAGCATGGCAAACAATAACGACATGAACGATGAATGCTTGATGTACTTTTCTGTTCATCATTTTTAACGGATAGAAGCAACTTCAGCGACAGTGAGCGCGCGACTTTCACCCTGTGCCAGCTTTTCATCGAGCACAATATCGCCTATCGATAATCGATGCAGGCCAACAACCGGATTGCGGAACCGACCAAACATCCGCTTGATTTGATGATACTTACCTTCATGTAAAGTCACTTCAGCCACGTTATCAGCGAGGATAACCAGTTTAGCGGGTTGGGTTGTAATATCTTCAAAGCCAAAATACATCCCTTCGGCAAATGCAGCGATGTATTCTTCGGTTATAGGATTAGCTAAGGTAACCCGATACACTTTGTCGACCTTGTGTGTGGGTGACATCAACGCATCAGACCAGCGGCTGTCATTGGTCAATAACAACAAACCCGAAGAGTTTAAATCTAGTCTGCCGGCGATATGCAACTCATCACGGGCTTCGCAATCAAGCAAATCAATCACTGTTTTATGCTGAGTATCTTTGGTAGCACTCACCACTCCAATCGGTTTGTGAAGCATCACATAGACGGGCGCATTGGCCTGCAGTATTTGCTCATCGAGTTGGATGCGGGAAAACTCATCCACTTGCCTATCCATATCTTTCACTATCAATCCATCGACGCACACACGGCCCGATAATAGCAGTTCACGCACCGCTTTACGGTGAGTGTGTAACTGGGTACAAAGATAACGATCGAGTCGGCCGCGCTTAGATTGCATAACACCACAAATGACGAAATATGAATGAGATAGCCATTCTAGCAGGATGCAAGTTCGGCTCATAGCAAGCCGAACTAGAGGGGCATCACAAAGGCTATTCTGGGCTAAATTGGATCGAACGAGGTAAAATTTGTTAAGCTAGGCGCTCAATTCATCTTACTGTGAGTGGTTACCGCATCAAAAACTTATCCGCAAGTCCCGTTTTAATACGTTCGAACCTGCTATTTTTAGCCTTATTTTTAGTGACGCTTGCGAGCTCTTTTTTCGCCCAAGCGAGCGATGCAGTCAATCCTCCTGAAGCGGCTCGCCCCTCCGCTATCCATGATAAACCGCTGGTCGAGCGTTACGTCCTCGATGAACTTAAATCCCTCAGACACGATCAACAGGATCTCGAGCGTCGTCTCACCATCGACATCACCGACCGCGAACTCGCCGTAGCTGACAAATCGATGAACTACGCCAATGTCACTGTAACTTACTTCTTCTACATCATTGCGGGTGTCGCCTCGTTAGTCGCCTTTATCGGTTGGCAATCCCTGCGAGAAATCAAAACGCATACCGCCAAACTGGCTGCTAACCAGCTGCAAAGTATTGCCGAGCAATACGAAGAAAAGTTCAAAGTGCTTGAGCAAGAACTCAAGCGTAAGAGCCGTACCATCACGGACAATAATCGCGAGATTGAGATTATCAATGAAATACATAACCTCTGGCTACGGGCGCAAAGTGCGCAAACGCCAGAGCAGAAGATTGAAGTCTATGATGAGATTCTCACGATTCGACCTGGGGACTTAGAAGCACTAACCTACAAGGCTGACGCCGCAATGGAGATGCGCGAATTTAACTGGGCACAAAGCCTATGTAATCGCGTTCTGGAAGTTGACCCGACTAACGCCCATGCTTTTTATCAAAGAGCCTGTGCCTTTGCTTGCTTAGGGGTTGAAGATAGAGCGATTTCTGATTTAGAGCGCGCCATTCATAACAGCGCATCCTTCAAGGAACTGGCCTTAGATGAGGCAGATTTCTCACAACTTAAAGGACATGCTCGTTTCGAAACCTTATTGGCCTATCACGAACCAGAAAAGCCCTAAGCGACTAAGCTCTAAGCTCTAAGCTCTAAGCTCCGCACTAACGCTTGATATATGGCGTTGGCGCTCAGTGGCGTTTTATCCTAAAGATAAAGCGCCATAATTGAGCGGTTTAAGTCCCACTAGTGAGGAATAGCCTCAATCTTATATGCACAGCGGCGTGCACCTTCGATGATATGTTCTTCGCGGCTCACCACGGCGATATCAGCGAATAACTGCTGGAAAAGTTGTAACTCTGAGCGGCAAAAGTTTAAACACTTAGTCGCTGCGGCGCAGATAGGACAATGATTTTCGAGTAAAAAATACACGCCATCTACCTGTTCCATCGTCGCCATATAACCTTCGTTCGAGCGTAACTTCGCGAGGATGGCCAAACGTGTCGGAATATCTGTCGCCCCTTCCATAGCGGCACGATATTGGACTAACGCACTTTGCTCCCTGTGGTCGATAAGCTTATCTAAGCCTTGGTCACCAAAGATCATTTTCACCGAATCAATTAGCTGTACCGTCAATTCCTCATGACGATCGGCAAAATGACTGCGGCTTTGTTCTGTTAATCTCCAGTAACGCGTTGGGCGACCACGACCTTCAACTCTATCTTCGATGTCCACATCGCCTGCGTCTTCCAATGCCTGAAGATGTTGACGCACACCCATCGTCGTTAACGCCAATTCCTCCGCTAAGGTTTTAGCGGTAAGTGGGCCATGTAACTTGAGCAATTGAATAATCTTATCAGTGGTTTTCATCTGAACTCTCCGATGGTAGCCAGCGCATTATCTCCGATCCAGTACCGCTTTAATAGATTAAATAAACTTTTTTATTTACTTTATCCTTTACAAGATTAAATAAAGTAATTACCTTATAAATAATTTATAAACAAATAGGTTTACTTAATGAAGTTACTCATCATCAGCACCAGCCAAAGACCCGACTCCCAAAGTGCTAAAGTCGGTCGCTACATTGCCGAAAGCAGTTTCTCATCTCCCCATGCTATGGGTTACGCCAGCATACATCACTTAGAGTTATGCCAATTTAACCTGCCGTTTTGGGATGGAGAGGAAGACAACAAGGGGGAACACTGGCCCGAAATAGAACAAAGCGTCGACGAAGCCGATGCGCTGGTACTTATCACCCCAGAATGGGGTGGCATGGCATCGCCACTACTGAAGAACTTTTTATTGATGTGTACTCGCGAAGAAACAGCCCATAAACCGGCACTATTAATCTCAGTATCGAACGGGATTGGCGGTACCTATCCCATCGTTGAAGTGAAGATGAATGCACTCAAAAACAATAAATTAGTGCCTATTCCCGATCACTTGATCATCCGTAATGTCAGCCATGTACTCAATGCCATTCCCGAGGGTGCCCGGGATATCGCACTCAGGGAAAGAGTGCAGTACAGCTTGTATATGCTGCATCAATACGCCCAAGCATTAGCGCCCATTCGTCAACAACATGCCGGACAAGCGTACCCAAAGCAGCAGGAATACTGTTACGGTATGTAAGCGGCTTGAGATTTTAACCACCAGCAACAGACTAAAATCATTACAAGGAACGCATTATGATTCATTTAGAGCATATCAACTTAGTCGTAGACGACATCCCCGCAGCACTGCGCTTTTATCAGGCGGCTTTTCCCCACTGGCGTGTACGCGGTGGCGATAAGGGCACTTGGTACGGCAAACCTCGTAATTGGATTCATTTTGGCGATGATTATCAATACATTGCTTTTAGTGATAATGGTGAGGGAGAAAACCGAGATTTAACTGGCCATCAAATTGGACTGGCGCATTTTGCCTTTGTCACCGACAACTTAGATGCTGTGATAGCAAGATTGACCCAAGCAGGCTTCCCGATTGCCAAAGATGGCATGGAAGATCCCTATCGACGCAATATTTACTTCTTTGACGCCCATGGTTTTGAAGTGGAATTTGTCGAGTATTTAACTGATATTCCAGCGGAGCGAAATCGCTATTAGCGGTATTAGCGTAAGTCGTTATTAAAAAAGTGGCCAACTGCAGCCGCGAACCGTGCGAATTGGACTGAGTGTTAGTTGCTAGATGTTAGGTGCTAGGAGCTAGAGACTATTCACTTCGCTCGGATTGCTGCTGTGCCACTATGACCGAATCCTTATGGGCATAAAAATGGAGTCTGAACTGGGTATCTTCAGTCAGTAGCTCCACTTTGTGCCAATACTCGGGATGAGAAATGGCCGTTTCACCGGCGCGAATGATGATCTCTTTATCTAACTCACCTCTGCTGCCCGTAAAGCCATAGAACTTTAAGCTACCCGTTAGCACTTGGATCTGCCCATACACGCCAGCCTTAGTATTGTGCATGTGCAGCAACATTTTAGGGACGTTGTCACGACTGAAAACCGGCGTTGATTTGTAATTAACAAAATCTTTAGGGACTAAGGCCATTATGCTTTCGCACTCCTTGAGGGACTAATGGGATCGAATAACGCTGACGACAAGACTAATATAGCCGTTGCAGCATTTCTGTCCAACTCCCAGTGTTAGCTTTATCGAAGAGATCATCCCAGCATTGGCATAGGACGCGACGTCGCACTTACCCATACTCACGCGAGCGACCTTAGCGCTTTATACGTTCGCTACTTTATACGCAGCGACTTAATACGCTAGCAACTTTATGCATTCGTTACTTTAGTTACTTTCATCACTGTAATCGCTACACTAGCCCGCATTAAGTAGCACCTAAAGTAGATGACATTATGCCGACGCCCTATTCTTACTCAACGACCTATATTTTAGATAAAGCGCATTTCGATGAATGCTATACCCAATCTGTCGTACCTGATCCCACGCTCAAACCTTACTACAAAGCCATAGGGTTGACCCTGATAGGTATCGCACTAATTTTTGCTGACATTAGCCTCTATTTAGCTTACTTTTTCGTTGGACTCGGCGTTATCGATGCACTCAATGTGAAGTATCACAAGGCATGGTGGTTAATGCGTCAAATGATGAGTAAAGCGGCCAGCAATGAGGTCACGCTCACCATTGATGAACAAGGGATCCACACTCAATCTATGTCAGTGACCAGCCAAATTTTATGGACCGACATTTACCGAATTAAAGAAACTGAAAAAGGTTTCTTGATCACCCACAAGGCAGGCACGAGTTATGTATCCTTGCGTAGCTTAGATGATGCGGCTGCGGCCTATATTAAAACTAAAATCTAGTCCCGCTAAAAAACACCCATAAAAAAGGCTGATCTGCATCAGCCTTTTCACCAGTCTTCATCACTGCAGCATTACTTTTTCAATTCACCAACCGGTAAAATCGTACGGCCATACTCATTATTGAGCACCTGCGCCATCGCAAAATAAATCGCACTCGCACCACAGATGATCCCTTCAAAGCCAGCAATAGTGCCAATCAAGGCGCTGCCCGTGAAATCACGCGCCGCTAATAGGAAAAATAAGACAGTCAAAGAAGCAAACACAAATTGCTTAGCTCGTGGATAACGCAAAGAACCCACAAACATAAATGCAGTGAATATGCCCCAAAGCGTTAAATACCAGCCCATAAAATACGTTGGACTCGCCGCAATGCCCGCATTAGGCATTAGGATTAATCCCACTAATGTTAACCAAAACAACCCGTAAGAGGTAAATGCCGTCGTACCGAAAGTATCGCCGCGCATAAAACACATAATACCCACAATCACTTGACCAATGCCGCCGTAAAAAATCCCCATGGCTAAGATCATAGAATCAATAGGGAAATATCCCGCGTTATGAATGTTTAACAAAATCGTTGTCATACCAAAGCCCATTAAACCTAATGGTGCTGGATTAGCCAGTTTTGTAGACACAGAGTTCCCCTAGAGAAAAATCAATAATTCAATAAAAATCAACGACATTAACCGTCAACCTTATGTTCGCGCACCTGCGAGAGCCGCGCATTCTAGAGGATAGCCACAACCTTGGCAACGAAATCATTAAAAATGAATAAGCAGCAATAAATACCAAATAAAAACATACGCTTAAAATAAAAAACATTAAAAATAAATAGAGTCGTAAGTTTGATTGGGAATTAATTCTTTTCAATTCAATCTTCTAGAAATAAAATCGGCTACAACCTGCGTCACATCGCATTTTATGTGAATTTTTATAACTTCCGCATAGATTAGTATTAAGCGCCCTTAAAACCTTAATCAAAACGAGGACTAAAACAGCAAGAATACTGCACTTAATCGCAAATCAGTGGTTAAGGTGATGTAAGTGGCACTTTTAAAAAAAACAACTCTGGGATGCCAGATTTAGCCTACGAAGCTAATGCAGGAGTTAAGCACGACTCACTCTGCACATAACCTTTGCACAAAGCCCTTCGCGCTAAAGCCAAACTCAACAGGTTCATCTGTTGGGAGAATGGCTAAATAGAAGTCAATGGCTCTGCACTTAAGCTGGTCATTTACTTGAAGCGAATCAAGGGAAAACAAGCTAAAAAACCTTAACCCCAAAAGGTAAAAATTATTTATATCTAAAACAGAATAGCAGTGATAAATTGCAGATGTTGGCGCAGTGGTATTAAGAGAATGCTTCTTAATCTGTAGTTAACAATACATAACTAAAGGAAATAAAATGAATAAGTTATCAGCTGTTTTCACCCTGTTGGCATTAGTGAGCTTCACGACCCTTGCTGACGACTCATCTTTACCGCCTGCACCAGCAGCCGATATCGCTCAGCTGAAAGAAGTGTGCCAGCAGATGGCCTCTGAAGATCAAGTCGAGAATGCAGAGCTAAAACAATATGTGCTTGATTGTGTAAACGATCAACTGACAGAAATGGGCTACAAGTCGGTTACTGAGGTTAATTAATCTTCATTCTAATCTCTGTGTTATTACAGCAAAGCGCGTTTTTCAGCTTCATTCAATGCCATTCACATCTGCGAATGGCATTATTATTTTCAAGCAACACAGCTATTCAGCTCACAATTAATATCATTTCCGTTACAGACGAAACGTATCGAATACAAAATTTAACATCCACAATTAACCGTATGAAAGCCACCAAAATAGGCTTTTAGCATGACTATCAAGGTATTGTGCGATCTACAAATTTACTATTTAATTGATAGCTGTATCATTTTGCATCCCTGCGAATGAAACCACTGTTGAATTGGGCATAAAATGCTAATCTATTTTCCTGTATTATTAACCTCAGCCCTTAATCGTTAAATCATGTATCGCATCCTTTTTATCCTCATTACAAGTTTAAGTATTTTGCCTTCTGTCGGAATGGCGAAAGAAACCTGCGCATCTGAAAATCAGTGTATTGAGATGAACAACTGGGATCTCGGCGTCGCCATTGGCTGGGGACAAAAAAGCAATCCACTCAAGGATTTTGACGATATTCCACTGTTCTTTATCCCTACAGTGGCCTATTACGGCGAACACTGGTTCTTCGATAATGGTAATTTAGGCTACACCTTAGCCGAGCAAGAAAGCTTCACGTTCAATCTCGTCACCAGTTATAGCTTAGATAGAGCCTATTTCTATCGATGGGACCCATCGAATATCTTTTTGAACCGCGGCACACAAGTCGAAGCCAAAGCCATAAATAACATGTCTTTGTCGACAGAACCCGAACGTGAATTTAATTCTTTAGAGACGCGGAACTTCACCCTACTTGGCGGTGCCGAAGCATTCATCTATACCCGACTCGGCATTATTCGATTGGCGTACACCCATGATATGTTTAATGTTCATCAAGGTTCAGAAGCACAAATAAAATGGACCTATGGCTGGGATTATGATCGTTTCATTTTTGAATTCGCACTGGTGTTTGATTGGAAGAGCCAAGCAGTGGTCGATTATTATTATGGCGTTAGACCGAGTGAAAACGCCTATTGGAGTGAACAATATCAAGCAAAATCAGGTTGGGATAAAGGTGCGGAAATGACGGCTCGTTATATATTAACTGACAATTGGGATCTACTGTTGGCAGTTCGTTACACTCTAATTGCCGATGAGATTGCCGCCAGTCCCTTGTTAGACCAAGACTATAGCAGCACCTACTTTATCGGCGCAGCCTATAGGTTCTAACGTTAGTGACGCTGCCTCAGTTAAGCTTGCTTTGCTTTCTTGGTCTAAGCCTCGGCTTGATGGGCCCAAGTTCTGCTCAAGCTAAAACTCGCGACGCGGCATTAAAACTCACACCTGAAATTTGTATTACCAGTTCAGAAACTCAGGCATGCGACGTCTATATTGAACTGCAGTGGGAACTCGCCAAAGATGAGCTTATCTGTATTTTGTCCGACAATGCCGCCTATCCCAAATGGTGCAGTGATTCAGTTTCAACCCATACGTTAAGCATGAAAATCCACACTATGACGGATATTCAATTTGTCATGGTGAGTAAAGACAGTAACCAAACTTTGGCTGGTGCCAAACTTAAAATCACTTCTGCATCACAACCTCAGGTTCGCAGACGTTACCGCAACCCTTGGAGTTTATTTTAATGACAAGCCCACAATCGAACCACAGAGTATTATTGGTTGAAGACGACGTTCGCCTAGCAAACTTGATTGTAGATTACCTAAAATCCCATGGTATGCATGTTGAAGTTGAACGCCGTGGCGACACAGTATTAACGCGATTAATCAATTACAAGCCAGATATCATACTGTTAGACATTATGCTGCCGGGCATGGATGGCCTCACCCTGTGTGAGAAACTGCCCGACTATTTTGCAGGCCCAATCCTGCTAATGAGCGCACTTGGCTCAAGCGAAGATCAAATCAAAGGCTTAGAACTCGGTGCCGATGACTATGTGGTTAAGCCTGTCGATCCAGCACTGTTAGTCGCGCGGATCAACAACTTACTTCGTCGTCAAAATCAGCCACCTCAGGCAGAATCCCACTGCTTGACCTTTGGTAAACTGAGTATAGACCCGCATACCCACGCGATTCGCCTCAATGAAACTGAAATCGATCTCACCAGCCATGAATTCGAGTTGCTGTGGTTACTGGCCTCACAAGCTGGCCAAGTGCTCAGCCGTCAGTATATTTATCAGCTGTTACTCAATATTGATTTCGATGGTAAAGATCGAAAAATTGATGTGCGTATCTCTAGATTACGTAAAAAACTCAACGATAATATCGAGACACCGTTCAGAATTAAAACCGTTTGGGGACAAGGTTACCTCTTTGCCCCTGAAGCTTGGAATAACTAAGCACACATACAGTGAAACGTCTCTTTATCAGTTTATATCTGCTACTCAGTCTCAGCGTGCTTGGGATTGGCTGGACACTCGACAGCCTGTGGCAGAAAAATGTGGATGACAATAACGCCCTCGATGCGCCATTAGTGGCCTTGGCGCAATTGTTAGCGGAACTGCCTCCCGATACCCGCCAAAGGTATCTGGAGGCGATCCCAGCCAATCCTGTGATGCCGTTGCAATTGCTCAGTGCCGATCAAGTCGCGCTAGCAGACAATCAAGCCCTCAGTACCAGTACTGTGTTCACCACCACGACCAATGACGATAACCTACTGCAATTTATCCGAGTCGGCGATCAAGTCTTAATGGCGGGGCCGCTGGACATCGATCCTAGAGCCAACCTTCGCAGCCTGTTCACCCTGTTCTTCTATTTGTCACTTGCGTTAGTAGCGTTGATTTGGGTAGGCCCGCTTTCTCGGGATTTGAGCATACTGCGTAAGGCCACTAAAGAGTTTGGCGAAGCTAAATGGAACACGCGGATTACCCTGTCAAATCGCTCTCAGGTCAAACCCTTAGCCAATACCTTTAACGAAATGGCGCGACATATCAGCGCCTTGATTGAGAACCAGAAACACCTGTCTAATGCGGTCTCCCATGAGATCCGCACGCCGCTGGCAAGACTCAAATTCGCCCTTGCACTCATGCCCATGTATTGTCAGCCCGATTCGGACGAACAAAAGCGCCAAGACTTTCTCGACGAGATGCAGCTCGATATCAAAGAAATGGAAGACTTACTCCAAGAACTGCTGACCTACGCCAGTTTAGAGTCCCAGCGAGAAGGTATCCAGTTGGATGAATACGATCTAATTAATCTCATCAATCAAAGCATTAAGCGCCTAGAAACCTTAAGTCCAACGCCTATTATCTTAAAGACAGAAGTCGAAAAACTGCCCTTGTTTGGAGAGCCGGCATTGATTGAACGTGCGCTGCAAAATTTACTGACCAACGCCCAACGCTTTGCCCGCACTGAAATCATTATTGAGGTTAAGCAGACGCAGCACAGGGTCAATTTAAGTGTGAGTAACGACGGCGAACCTATCCCCTCGGTGGATTTACCGAAAGTGTTCGAGCCTTTTTATCGCAGCCAATCGGTGCAAAATGGCAATAAGGGACACGGTTTGGGACTGGCGATCATTAAACGGATTATGCAGCGACACCAGGGGAATGTCAGCGTCACCAGCGATGAGCAACATACCCGATTTAATTTAATCTGGCCGAAGAAGCGCAAGCTGTAATAGGGATTGGGATAGGGATTAAACGGCTGCGCATCTGTTATTCATCTAACGCGCTAATTCTACAAGCGAGTAAAACAAGTCAGTTAAACAAGACTATTTAACTGGCCTATTTAACTTGCAATTCAAAATATTAGTCTAGCTCGAAGCCACCAAAATCGAGATCGGCTTCGGGCTCAGGCTCAAAATTCAACTGCGGATTTAACGCCGCCCTTTCTTGCTCAATTTGCGCTTGCCGTGCTTTCATCATCGCCAACTGGCGACGGCGTTTACGTTGAGTGCACAGCCGAATGACATCGTACTTTTGCGCATCTGAAAACGTTAACCAATTGAATCTTTCGTCACGGCTTCGCAGGCAACCATTACAGTAACCGCGCGCATCGGTGGCACACACACCGATACAGGGACTGGGGATATCAAAAAAGGCTAACTGTTCCATAACCCGCCGCTATTCCTCTGTCAAAATGAGCCGTTCTCAAATGAAGCATGCTCAGATGAACCATGGTTAAACGACCCGTGCCCAAAACGAAGCTGCAGAATGGCGTTTAAAGCGATTCAAATACAACACACTTATCTAAAGTACTTGCAGAAACAACCTTAATCAAGGCACATTGAACAGAGTTTGTACAACTTGGAGCACTATCATGGGATACCGTCACTTTGCCAGTCTGCTCGTCGCCGTTGCCTTATTAAGCGCTTGTAGCAGTAAACCGAAAAACGATTACGATCTCAATTACGACTTCAGCACACTGCACAGCTTTACCCAGCTAACACCACAGCCTACGGACGACCCGCTCAGCGCCCAGCGTATTCAAGTAGAAATCAACAACCAGTTGACTCAAAAAGGCTTTGTCGAAAATACCCAAGCCCCCGACTTTAACGTCGCCTACGCCCTACTGACCCAAGATAAACCTAAGGATTCAGGGCTATCGATTGGATTAGGTACAGGCACATTCGGCCGTTCTGGTGGGATAGGAATCGGTACTAGCGTTGGGGTACCACTTGGCAGTGATACCGCTAAAATTCAAACTATTCAGATAGATATTGTCGACCCAAAAACCAAAGCGCTCATTTGGCGTGGTAGCGACAGTTATGATTTCGATGCAGGCGGCAATGAGAAAGCCCAAGATACCGCCAAAGCCGTCAGCCGAATTTTGGCGCAGTTCCCACCGAAAAAATGACCGTGAAGAGTCAATAAAAATGGGCGAATTCCGCCCATTTTTATTAATGAAGAATGCTTGTCGTCAAATAACTTAGGCGAAATATCTAATACTCAGGAGAAAAGCCCTGATGAAAGGTAACGATCGCCCCTATCACAAACAATCGCCACGACCACTGAATCTGGATATTGTCTGGCTATCTCAAGCGCAGCAAACACTGCACCACCAGAGCTGACGCCGGCACAAATCCCTTCTTCGCGCGCTAAGGCTCTTGCCATGGTTTTTGCGTCTTGCTCTTCAACATCCATGACTAAATCTACACGGGATGCATCGAAAATCCCCGGCAAGTAGGCCTGCGGCCAACGGCGGATCCCAGGAATGCTACTGCCATCGGCGGGCTGAAGGCCGACAATCGTGATGTCTGGATTACAGCTTTTAAGGTATTTAGACACCCCCATTATGGTGCCAGTTGTCCCCATGCTAGAGACAAAGTGAGTGATTTTACCTTGACTCTGTTGCCAGATTTCCGGACCTGTGGTGAGGAAATGCGCATTCGCATTATCTTGATTATTAAACTGATCCAGCACCTTACCTTTGCCTTCGGTTTGTAACTGCAGTGCCAAATCCCGCGCCGTTTCCATGTTATCCACAAGCATGAGTTCTGCGCCATAAGCTTGCATCGCATCCTTACGCTCTTGGGTCGAGTTTTCGGGCATAATCAGGATCATCTTGTATCCTTTGATCGCCGCCGCCATCGCTAACGCAATCCCAGTATTGCCACTCGTCGCCTCGATAAGCGTATCACCCGGGCGGATCTCTTGACGCAGTTCGGCCTGAATGATCATATTGAGTGCTGCACGATCCTTCACTGAACCCGCTGGGTTATTCCCTTCCAACTTTAACAGTACAGTTGAGGTGCCACAGTTAAGCCGCTGTAAGCGAACCAGCGGAGTTTGCCCAATACAGGCTTCAATTGTCGGAAAGTCAGACACTATGATTATCCTTTACTTGATAAAAACAACTAAGCGTTAGCCTATTCTAAGTGGGTTAGCATGCACAAACACAGTGAAAATGATCTATGGCATACAATAAATCGCTCATACTTATTCAAAAAAGTTCTATTTAACTGACTTCTTATAAATAATTACTTCCACTACTCTATATGTCATAACGCTGACAAAGTTGCCAGTTCAAGGAGTAGCAAATGCAAATAAAAGTGATAAAGGCCCTACTGGGAACGCTCTTTCTGGGAACGTCACTCAATGTGGCTGCCGCAGATCAAACCCTGCTGAATTCTTCTTACGATATCGCGCGGGAATTATTCAGTGCCTACAACCCCGTTTTCGCCAAACATTGGCAAGAGAAAACAGGTAAAACTGTCGAGATTAAACAATCCCATGCTGGATCATCGGCACAGGCACGCTCAATTCTGCAAGGATTGCCAGCAGATGTGGTGACGTTTAACCAAGTGACAGACGTACAGGTCCTCCATGACCGCGGTAAATTGATCCCAGAAAATTGGCAACAATTACTGCCTAACGCCAGTTCACCTTACTATTCCACCATCGCATTTTTGGTACGCAAAGGTAACCCAAAACAGATCAGCGACTGGGGCGATTTAGCAAGAGATGACGTTAAACTGGTCTTCCCTAACCCTAAAACCTCTGGTAATGCGCGCTACACCTATTTAGCCGCATTAGGTTATGCCCAAAAAAGCTATGGTAAGGATAATCAGGCTTCACAGGATCAATTCCTGAAAAAATTCCTCGCCAACGTAGCCGTATTTGATACTGGCGGTCGTGGTGCAACCACTTCGTTTGTAGAACGTGGTATCGGTGATGTGCTGATTACGTTTGAATCGGAAGTGAACAATATCCGTCAGCAATATGGTGCCGACGATTACCAAGTCATAGTGCCAAAAACATCGATTTTGGCTGAGTTTCCCGTCGCTGTGGTAGAGAAAAATGCTAAGCGCAACGGCACACAGGAGCTGGCGACTGAGTATTTGAATTATCTCTACAGCGAAGAATCACAACGACTATTGGCCGGCTTCAACTATCGTGTACACAACGAAAAGGTTCAGGCAGAGTTCGCTAAGCAGTTTCCAACGGTTGACCTGCTGACTGTTGAGCAAATCATTGGTGGTTGGGACAATGCCATGAAAACGCAGTTTGCTAACGGTGCAAAACTCGATCAGTTACTCAAGCGCTAATTTCAGCTTGATGCTATAAAAGGTTAACATTGCAACCCGGGCTCAGTCCCGGGTTAAGCAATTTTAGCGCATTGACGAGTGATGATTTTCAAGCCGCGAAGACGAATTCAATAGTCTTTAACTCAGACAGCCGATCGCTGACGGCAAATACAGCGTATTGGATTAACTCAATTAACCTGACCGGGTGATTATTCTGTGATTTTTAATAACGGGCGTTTACGCCATAAGCGGGTTCTTCCAGGTTTTACCATCAGCTTAGGTGTGTCCCTACTGTTTGTCAGCCTGATCCTATTATTGCCAACCACAGGGCTGATTATGCAGACCAGTTCAATGAGCTTGTCCGAATACTGGGGCGTCATCACAGATCCTCGGGTACTGGCAAGTTACCGAGTCACCATACTATCGGCACTCGCGGCATCGTTATTTAACTGCCTTTTCGGATTGTTACTCGCATGGGTGCTGGTACGTTATGAATTCCCCGGCAAACGCATCTTAGATGCATTGGTGGATTTACCCTTTGCGTTGCCGACTGCCGTTGCAGGTATCACCTTAGCGACCCTGTATGCGGAAAACGGCCAAATCGGTAGTGTATTGGCAGAACTGGGTATAAAAGTCGCCTACACCCCGCTAGGCATAGTGGTCGCGATGATTTTCACCAGTATTCCCTTTGTGGTGCGTACCGTGCAACCGGTTCTTGAAGAGTTATCCCACGATGAAGAAGAAGCGGGCATGACCCTTGGCGCCTCGGATCGCGCGGTATTCTGGCGGATCATTTTGCCTTCATTGTGGCCAGCCTTGATGGTAGGTACAGCACTGTCTTTTACCCGTAGCCTAGGTGAGTTTGGTGCCGTTATCTTTATCGCAGGCAACATGCCCTATATCAGCGAAATCACATCGTTAATGATCTTTGTCCGCCTGCAGGAGTTTGATTTTGCCGGCGCCAGTGCCATTGCCTCAGTGGTGCTGATGACCTCGCTACTGCTATTACTGCTAATAAACCTGTGGCAGGCGCGTTATCTGCGCCGCATTCATGGACGATAAGGAGCAAACATGAACTCATTTAAGCCCTTAAGAGTCGGTGAAGCCCCTCTTATCAAATGGAGCCTGATTACACTCGCCGTGTTCTTAGGTTTGCTATTGTTGCTATTGCCGCTGGTAAGTATTTTTCAACAAGCGTTTGTTGGTGGTTGGGAGCGTTATATCGCCCACTTAAGTCAGCCAGATTCGCTGCATGCGATTGGTTTGACGCTAATGGTTGCGGCGCTCACTGTCCCTATCAATTTAGTGTTCGGAATTATGCTGGCGTGGAGTGTCACTCGGTTTGAATACCCGGGTCGCAAGTTATTAATCACGCTAATTGATATTCCGTTTGCGGTCTCCCCTGTCGTCGCAGGTTTGCTCTATTTACTGCTTTATGGCAACAGTGGTTGGCTGGGTGAATGGCTATATGAGCACGATCTGCAAATCATGTTTGCTTGGCCGGGAATACTGTTAGTCACCATTTTTGTCACTTGTCCCTTTGTCGCCAGAGAACTGATCCCATTAATGCAACAACAGGGCGCCTCGGAAGAAGAAGCCGCAGTAATCCTTGGCGCCTCATGGTGGCAACTCTTCCGCCGAGTGACGCTCCCTAATATCAAGTGGGCACTGATTTACGGTGTGATCCTCACCAATGCCAGAGCCGTGGGCGAATTTGGTGCCGTTGCTGTCGTGTCTGGCAACATTCGCGGTGAAACCAATACCTTACCCTTACATGTGCAGTTATTGTACGAAGATTATCAGGCCGAAGCCGCCTTCGCGAGCGCGTCATTACTCGCCCTGATTGCGCTAGTGACCCTAATGCTAAAAGCCGTCGTTGAATGGCGACAACAACGCAGTTTATCCGCCAATGACAATAAAGAGCAGAGCCAATTATGAGTATTCGTCTTACTAATATTTCCAAGAAATTTGGCAAGTTTCAGGCGCTTTCCCCGCTGGATCTTGATATTCAAGAAGGGGAAATGATTGGTCTTCTGGGACCTTCAGGTTCGGGTAAAACCACGTTACTGCGGATTATTGCTGGGCTCGAGGGAGCCGATAGCGGCAACATTTATTTTGGTGACCGAGATGTCACCCAAGTGCATGTGCGTGAAAGACGCGTGGGTTTTGTGTTTCAAAACTATGCGCTGTTTCGCCACATGACGGTCGCCGATAACGTCGCCTTTGGACTCGAAGTTATGCCTAAAAAGCAAAAACCTTCAGCGGCAGAAATACGTAAACGTGTGACACAATTGTTGGAAATAGTGCAACTAGGCCATCTCGCGCAGCGCTACCCCGAACAGCTCTCGGGTGGACAAAAACAGCGCATTGCCTTGGCCCGTGCACTCGCAACCCAACCCGAAGTCTTGCTACTCGATGAACCCTTTGGCGCCTTGGATGCCAAAGTGCGTAAAGAACTACGCCGCTGGCTACGCAGCCTGCATGAAGAATTGAAATTCACCAGCGTGTTTGTGACCCATGATCAAGATGAAGCGCTTGAACTCTCTGATAGAGTGGTGGTGATGAGTAATGGTCATATAGAACAAATCAATACGCCGGCTGAGTTATACTCGCATCCCAATAGTCGCTTTGTGTTTGATTTTCTCGGTAACGTCAATGTCTTTGAAGCTAGTTGGCAACATCAACGTTGGGAAAATGGCCAAGCATTTTTAACGCCCCCAGAACAACAAACATTACAGCAAGATGGCGTGCTCTATGTTCGCAGTCACGAATTAGCGCTGTCAAACAAGCCTAATAGTCAGGCAAATTTGCCGTTCGATATTGTCGCCATGACCCCCATTGGCGCCGAAGTCAGAGTGGAATTAGCCCCACACGGCTGGCATAGCGAAGAGCTGTGGGAAGCCAAGTTCACCCACCATAATCTGCATGAACTCGGGTTACAAAAAGGCAGTATGGTTTACGCCACTCCAAGAACCGGTTACTTCTTTGGGGCACAAGGTGAAAGCTCGCCAACGCGTCTAAGCTGGCCATTCCTGACACCGGGCAGTCTCGCCTTTGATATCTAATCATCAAGGTTGAAATCAGCAATATTAGCGGTACCACTGGGCAGTGATACCGCTAAAGCCGTCAGCCGGATCTAGCTAGCACTCATGGCATGAAGCAGAAATCTTACTCATGGGCATTCACGGTTCGGCCTGCGGCCCATTGCCTAAGCGCATTGATTTTATTGCTCATGACCACAGATAAAGGCCGAGTTTTGCTCAGTTCTTCGAGTAGTAACAGCTGATCGACACTGCGCTCGACGCTTCTTGCGGTATACATGGCAGCAATAACCGCTTGTTCGATTTCGGCGCCGGAAAATCCTTGGCTGCGGGCCGATAATTGAGCGAGATCTAAGCTCGCCACATCGATTCCACGGCGCTGACAGTGGATTAAGAAGATGGCTTTACGTATGGCTTCGTCGGGTAAATCGACAAAGAAGATTTCATCCATCCTGCCCTTTCGCATCAATTCTGGCGGCAAGGCTTGAATGTCATTGGCGGTCGCCACCACAAACACTTCAGATTTACGCTCCGCCATCCAAGTAAGTAAGGTGCCGAGGATCCGCGTCGAAGTCCCCTCATCGCTGCTACTGCCGCTTAAGCCTTTTTCAATTTCATCAATCCAAAGCACGCAGGGCGACATCATGTCGGCGAGCTCCAGTGCATTACGCAGGTTCTTCTCGGTTTCACCTATGTATTTGTTATATAAGGCAGCCATATCGAGCCTGAGCAAAGGTCGTTGCCAAACGCCCGCAACGGCCTTAGCCGCGAGGCTCTTACCACTGCCCTGAACACCGAGCAGCAAAATCCCCTTGGGCGCATCGAGCACCTTGGTGTGTTGAACAGAAGTCGGCTTATCGGCTTGGTCAAGGGTGCTGACAGCCGCTATGGGTGCGCGCTGCTTGAGCCATTTTTTAAGATTATGCAGTCCAGCGACCTGCGAGAAATCACTGGTGTCGTATTCAAATTGCAGCACGCCATTTAAGTCGAGTAACTGAAACTTAGCTTTATTGATGGCATCAATATCAGACAAGGTAATAGCACCATCATCGACTATGGCTTTGCGCACCAGACGACGGGCATCGTCTAAGGTCACACCCCGCAGATTCTCTGCCAATTTAACCACAGCGGTATCATCGACCAATAACGGCGTGCCTTGGTGACGAATTTTATCGACCTCAAGGTAAATCAGGTTTTGCAATTGCACTGTGCTTGGCAAGGTTAATTGAAAATAGGCGCAATAACGTTTGATTTCGGGCGGGATATCAAAGGCATGACTCACTAGCACTAATGTGTGTTGCAGTGTCTCGTATTCGAGGGCGATTTCTTTGAGTAAACGGACATTCTTTGGCGCATCAATCACAAAGGGATGAAAGTCGCACAGCACATAAATCCCCTGCTGCGAGGTTGATTTAATTTGTCCAAGCAAATCTGTGGGTTCGCTATTAAACTTTTGCGCCGCCATAGGTTTATCGACCCGTGCTAAACCTTGGGTAATGCTCCAAGTAAACACAGGTTGATAAAGCACACTGGCGACCCGTTTAAGTAACTCGACCACGCGATATTCTTCATAGGTTTCAATCACTACGATCGGCGTATTGGAGCGCAGCACTGAGGTTAAATCGCGAATATCTTGCATGTCTTTCACATCCCTTTTAATTAACCTAAAAATTGCCACAAAAAAGTCCAGCGAACTGGACTTTACACCAACCTTTACACTGAACTGAGCAAAGCACTCAACAAACAAGATTTAACGGTTTAGGTACTAATGTCCATCAAAAAATAAGTAATTCAACCACCCTTGCATCCTGAGTAATACCTTACGCATTACAGCCACATGATGAAAGTGCTCAGTGTAAATAGCAACTTGACCTGACACTCCAGCAGGGAACTCTTTACGAATAGCATCGTCATCTATATCGATAAGAACAACCACTCGACCATTTTGAAACAGGCGACTGGAGGACGCTAATACGCCACCCATTTGGATCTCACCTTCAGCCATTGCGGGTAGCACTTTCGCCACTTTGCCTTTAAACACTTTCCCTGGCGCGGCATCGAGAATAATCTCGGCCTCATCGCCTTCTTTCAGGCGCAGTAGGGAATTCTGCCAAAAGGCTCCGGCAAAATAACGTTGCTCGTCAGGGATAAAGCTCATCACGGGACGTAATGGTAAAGGCACAGCCATAGCCCCCGGACGGAGTGCCATTTGTGTGACGATACCGTCTGCGGGTGCTCGCACGACGGTCTGCTCTAAATCATAGAGTGCGCTCGCTAAATCTCCCTGTAAGCCAGCCACTTTGGTATTAACGCCATCAATATTAGACTCATAGGCGAGCCTCATCCGTAACTCTTCTGATCTAGCGGCAGTTAACTGCGCTTCAGAGGCAAGATACAGTTGGCGTTTATTATCCAATTCTAATGCGGTAAAGGGAGAGTTAGCGCCTCCTTTTCGATGACCGCTTTCATAGCGTTCATAGGCGGATTTATTGCGATCTTTATCAGCATTGACTCGCTCAACATTAGCTTTAGCCGATTCCAATGCGGCGGCGAGCTGTGGCACTTCTAACTCGGCAGCGACTAACGCGGCACGCTTACGCTTTACTACGGCCTCAAAGGGGATAGGATCAATCCGAAAAAGTACATCCCCTTGTTTAACCGGAGTATTTGGCTGCACTTCAACACGACTAACTAACCCTTTTACTGCGGGTGTAATCGGAATGGTGACAAAATATTCCCGAGCAAAACGTGAATAGGGATGGTTATAGTTCATTAGCAGTATCAAGGCACCGATGAGCACCACGCCCCCCAAAACGGCAGTAGGAACCGTCCATTTGGTCAGAGGGATTTTAAAGACTTTAAAAATAACAATACAGATAGCGGCGTAGGTCAATATCAGCAATAGATCCATTTTAGACCTCGACTTTATTGATAATGTTCGGCTCAACAACAGTTGCGCTTGCTTGCTCTAATTGCTCAAGTCTCGCTTGTAACGCTATTACCGTCTGACGCAAAGTGCCCACATCCTCCTCTAACGCCTGCTCTCGTTTCATCACAGTACCAAATCCCCAGCCACGATCTTCTCGATATAAGGTGGCCCAGATCCATAAAAATGGCCAAATAGCATGTAACGTAAATAAACTCACCCACCCAGCAATATGAAGGGCATCTTGTTGTGGGTGATTACGCTTTTTGGCAATTTCGTATGGAATATCATGGATAGCAATCACACCATAAAAAATAACGACAACCACAAAAAATAAAATCCCTAACGCAAAGTAATCTAAAAACATTTGAATCCCCTTAATCAGCATGCTCACTTATCAAACAGACAAAGTTGAATATATCAAGACCAAAATTAACAACCAAACAACATTATGGGACAACAAAAACATTATAGGACAACAAAAAAACAATCACTTCCAACAAGGTCAAATTGAATCGTGTTCACACCAAACCCAGTGATCTAAAGCACACTTGTTTATTTACACCATGCTCTAATGTGCCGTTCGCGTTAAACTCATGGCTAAATTGCGCGCCATGACGCAATCCCTACAACTGCGAATAAAGGAATCACACATGATAGGCACTCCCTACACTGAGGGCGCACGACGCGCCATGTTGCTCGGCTGCGGTGAACTTGGCAAAGAAGTGGCCATTGAACTGCAACGCTTAGGCGTTGAAGTGATTGGCGTTGACCGTTACCCCAACGCCCCCGCCATGCAAGTCGCCCATCGCTCCCATGTGATCAATATGCTCGATGCTAAAGCCCTGCGTGCAGTTATCGAGTTAGAAAAACCGCACTTAGTCATCCCAGAAATTGAAGCCATCGCCACCCAAACCTTAGTGGACATGGAAGCCGAAGGGGTAAATATAATCCCAACAGCTCGGGCAACTAAGCTCACTATGGACAGAGAAGGGATTCGTCGCCTCGCCGCTGAGACCTTAGGTTTACCGACTTCTCCGTATTTTTTCTGTGATACTGAAACCGAATTTAATCAAGCGATTAGTGAAATAGGCGTGCCCTGCGTGGTTAAGCCAGTCATGAGCTCATCAGGCAAAGGTCAGAGCGTTATTCGCGATATCGCCCTCAGCCATAAAGCGTGGCAATACGCCCAAAAAGGCGGACGTGCTGGCGGCGGTCGCGTGATAGTCGAAGGCTTTATTCCCTTCGATTATGAAATCACCCTGTTAACCATCAGCGCAGTCAACGGCATTCATTTTTGTGCGCCCATTGGCCACAGGCAAGAAGATGGCGATTACCGTGAGTCATGGCAGCCACAAGCTATGTCCGATGAAGTGTTAGCAAAATCCCAAGCGATCGCGAGCAAAGTCGTCGAAGCCCTTGGCGGGTATGGATTATTTGGCGTAGAGCTGTTTGTTAAGGGCCATGAAGTGTATTTCTCCGAGGTCTCACCAAGACCACATGACACAGGGCTCGTGACACTTATCAGCCAAGACTTATCTGAATTTGCCCTACATGTTAGAGCGATTCTGGGTCTGCCAATCCCAAATATCCATCAGCATGGGCCAAGCGCCTCGGCGGTAATTTTGGCCGAAGGCACCTCAAGCAATATCCGCTACCAAGGTATTGCCGCTGCATTAGAGGCGGTCAACACTCAGCTTAGATTATTCGCCAAACCCGATATTGATGGCCGCCGCCGCTTAGGTGTCGCGCTTGCCCGTGATATCGATATCGACAGCGCAGTCAGCAAAGCACTCGATAGCGCCAGTAAAGTGAAGGTCATCTTTTAAGCGGGTTTAGCTGCTTAAAATTGGCTTCAAGCACAAGCTACAAATCAAAGGGAAATGCGCTTCAACGCCATTTCCCTTTTTCAATGCACACAGTACAACATCAAGAACCTTTACCAATAAAAAGTGACCCACCCAAACCGACAGAGTAAACTAGCACCCTTGTCTTGTGGCCTTACTTTGCAAGCAAAGCAAAACAAACCCTGTGGTCTGAGCGTAATTTCGGGCAAGTTGTTCAGAGCTTTTTATTGCGAGCGCTTATTAAGACGATTGATTTCGAGCTGTGACTTAATTCAAACGTGAAACAAGTAAAACCCAACAATAACAAATCATTAGTAATAGAAACCAATAGTAGTAGAAATCCATATGCAGCTTCAGCCTTCTTGCTTTATCTCTTTCACACAAGCCATTGATGCCTATGCCCTGCCGCAGCGTTTTACCTTTCCTTTCTATTACGAACCACATCCGCTATGCGTGCTTGCAGCCAACGAATTACAACAACACCTTGAGACTCAAAGTGATTGGCAGCATAACTTTGGCCTAACGGGTGAGTTAACCGGCGCCATTGGCAAGATGTTCGGCGTATTGCTGGTGCAAACCCCACAGGGCGAAGTGGGCTATTTATCGGCATTTTCGGGTAAGTTGGCTGAACAAAACCATTGGCCGCGCTTCGTTCCACCTGTATTTGATATGCTGGCTAAGGACAATTTTTTCCACGCCGAAAACCTGCAAATCAATCAAATTAACGAACAGCTACTTACAGTAGAAAACCATCCCGACATTCCGAGGCTATCAACCGAGCTAGAAACTGAACAAGCTCAAGCGCAAGCCGAACTTGCCGCCCACAGACAAGTGATGATCGATGGCCGCCAATCTCGCAAGGCGCAGCGTAATCAACTCGCAGCCCAATTGGCTGCCAATCCGACTGATGAGACCTTGCGTGAAAACGCAATAACTGAAGCAAAGCTCAGTCAAGAAAGCATCAATGAAAAGAATCAGTTAAGAGATATTAAACGCTATTGGGATGAACGTATCCATACCATCAGCCAAGCGCTAAGCCAACTGACAGATGAGCGCGATGCGTTACGACAACAGCGCAAACGACTCTCGGCGGCGCTGCAGCAAAAGCTGTTTGAGCAGTATCGTTTTTTGAATATTAAAGGCACAGAAAAGAGCCTTAACGGCATTTTTAACGGTACGGTTGAATTAACCCCGCCAGCAGGCTCGGGCGAATGTGCCGCGCCTAAGTTGTTACATTACGCCTTTAAACATGACCTTAAACCATTGGCGATTGCCGAGTTTTGGTGGGGCGCACCGCCAAAATCAGAAATCCGCCAGCATAAGCAGTTTTATCCTGCCTGTCTGCGTAAATGCCAGCCTATTTTGGGGCATATGCTCGAAGGACTCGTGGTCGATGAAAACCCTCTGCTGACCAACCCTGCCGAAGGCAAAACCTTAGCCATCCTCTACCAAGACGATGCGATGGCGATTGTGAATAAACCCGCCGAGTTTTTATCCGTGCCCGGCAAAGAAATTGAAGACTCAGTGTATTCGCGCTTGCGCCAAACCTTTCCCCATGCCACAGGGCCGCTAATCGTCCACAGGCTCGATATGTCGACCTCGGGATTAATGGTGATAGCACTGACAAAAGATGCCCATAAACAGCTGCAAAAACAGTTTATCCAGCGCACTGTGACTAAACGTTATGTGGCACTTTTAGCGGGAATTCCTGCGGTAATGGCGAATGAGCAAGCGACGGGTAACATCTCTTTACCCTTGCGTGGTGATTTAGACGATAGACCGAGACAACTCGTTTGCCATGAGTTTGGTAAAGCAGCCGAAACCCATTGGGAATTGAGCCAACTTGATGAAATGGCACGTACAGCCCGCGTGTATCTGTATCCAAAAACAGGCAGAACCCATCAACTCAGGGTTCACTGCGCCCACTCAGAGGGGCTAAATACACCGATTGTCGGTGACGACCTCTACGGCACTCGCGCCAATCGCCTGCATCTGCATGCGGATTTATTGATGCTTCAGCATCCCGTTACCCGTGAACGGATGCGCTTTCAGGTCGATCCTGATTTTTGAGATCTGAGTTCTAATATTGATTAACAAGGCACCCAAGGAAGAACCAAGCTTAGGGTGATATCTGTGCTTGAAGATTAAGATTTGATGCAGGCTTTTTGACCTCGATGTAAAAGCGGGCTTTTTCGGGCATAGTAATGCCTCACTCAAAAACGGAATCGATAGCAGTAGTATGGGCATAGGCAATCTGGTTAAAAACATTAGCCGAAATCAAGGGTTCTTATGCGCTTTGCTGAGCGCCGCCGTATTCATGAGCGCCTGTCAGCCCGCATCGGAACCGAGTGAACTCATAGCAAACCCAAATGCCAGTCATACAGCAGAAGTCACCTCCGTAACTGCAATGCCTCGCGAACCACTTTCGCAAGAAGTCTATATCTGGCAGCGCCAATGGCGCCGCGCTAATCAAACGGCATTAGTGCAAAGCCAAGGGGTATTCCAAGGATTACGTATTTTAGCGCTGCAAGCGCACCCAAAACCCAATGGTGCAGATATTTGGTTTGAAGTCGCGGTCAATCATGCTTGGCTTCAGGCCGATCCTAGACCTAAAGTCGCCGTGATCCGCTTAGATGGTCAGTTCGAGCATTTAAATGATGAACAAGTGATCCATAAAATCAGCCAAGTACTTAACAGTTGGCAAGCAAAAGGCACACACATCACAGGTGTTGAAATCGACCACGACAGCGCTAGCAGCAAACTGCCCGCCTATCGGGATTTTCTTAAGAAGCTTAAAGCGCAGCTACCCGCAGAGCTCAAACTCAGCATTACCGCCCTGCCCGTTTGGCTCAATAGCACCGATTTCCCCGCATTGCTCACTTATATTGATGAACTCGTGCTGCAAATTCACAGCGTAAGCGACCCACGCCTCGGACTATTCGATGCGACTCAAGGTTGGCAGTGGGTGCAGCAACTCTCAAATATCAGCACTGTGCCTTACCTTATTGCGCTCCCCGCTTACGGCTCGGCGGTCATCAGCACAGCTTCAGGTTATAAAGTGGAGAGTGAAACACCGCTACGGGGTCAACTCAATGACTCCCATGCTGTTGAGGAACTGATGGCAGATCCGCAAGTGTTACAAGCTTTTGTGCACAAACTGCAAAGCCGCACTGATGCCAAGCTTAAAGGCATTATCTGGTTCAGGCTCCCGCTGGAAGGAGATAAAAGGGTTTGGCCACTCGGCACCTTAATCGCTGTGGCGCAGCAAGGTGAGCTTACCGCCAAGATTGAATTAGTGCTCTCAAGCGATAACGATATTCAAACAATATTAGCCACTGAAAATAAGGCTAAAAGCCAACAAATCCTCAAGCCACAGCTCTTCCAATTGAGCTTAATTAATCACGGTAATATTGCTGGCGACATTCCCGCGAGTTTGTCCCTAGCGGGACAAGCTTGCAGCGGGTATGATGCGCAAAATGGCTATCGCGTGATACAAAAAAATGGGCTGTTAATCTGGCAGTGGCGAGCTGAAAATATCGCCGCATTGGCGCCGACTGACACTGCTCCAAGCGCGACGAACATGCCAATGCCGCAAGCACACAAACAAACTCAAAAACACATGCTCAACCCTGGCGGCCAGAAAGTGATAGGCTGGGCACGTTGTGAGTCATTATATTTACAGGGAATTTATGCGCCATAAGCCAACATCATCGTCCACAATGGCAAAATCCAATCGGGCTTTTATGCTTAAAAAGACCACGCTTATCTGTTTAAGCCTATTTTCGCCAATGCTATTGGCCTGCGGCCCCGACTTCCCTTTGCAATTGACTCAAGACAGACAGAGTAATCTCAGTTATTTACCGCAAACCTCTTTCAGCCAGCAGCTTACCGCCCTCGCAAAACCTTTGCCTTGGCAGTATCAAGATGCGCCAGCTGCGCAGGAATATCTGTGGGATGAAGTGCATAGCCGTTATCTGTCACAAACTCGTGCTTTTGAAAACAGCGAATTAAGTGAAGCCCATTTGATCTTAGTGAACACACTAAGGGATGCGACAGGTCCAATCGAGGCCGAACAAATGGCTGCGAAGTTGGATAAGGATTTGCCCCAAGCGCTGACCTGGTACACCTTAGGCGCCGTGGCGTTTGAGGCAAAAGATTATGATAGAGCGAGTAACTATTTCAGTAAAATCATTAAATTACCAGAAAGCGAACGCGCATCTCGCAGCCTGTGGGCACTCTATTCGCTATCGCGTATCGAGCTTATCTTAAGTAAAACCTCAGCGGATCCTGAGCACTTTAATCGTGCCAACGCTTACCTGACTCAATTGCAAACCGAAGTCGCCCAAGGCGCCGCCGATCCCCTGCGCTTGAGCTTAGCAAGCCTAGGTGAGCAGGCTTATATCCTGCTGCACCAAGGCCAGCCGAGCCCACAAGTTGCCAATCAAGGTGCAGATGGTACTGAGCTACAAATGATGCTCAACCCTGATGCACTGAATAAGGCTATTGAGCTCTATGCCACCCAATCAGTACAGGGCGATAGCGGCGGTTATGATTCCTTATTGATGTTAAGCCGTACCTTGATGGGGAAAGACATTGCTGAGCTGAAACCGTTGCTGCAACAGACAAGCGTGCAGCAGTTATTGATTGCCTATTGGCAAAGCAGCACCAATGAATTTGCCTACGATGGCCAGCTTTCGGAAATGGGCTCAAAGGTAGCTGACATCCTCAAAGTGTTTCCAACCGATGGTTTACAGCTCAACCATGGCGATAAATTAGCGGCAATTTATTACCAGCTAGGGGATTACGCTAGTGCTGAGCGCCTATTGACGCTCGCGAAACCCAGCGGCCTCACTTGGTGGCTAACCGCTAAATTAATGCTACAAAAGGGCGATCAAGCAGAGGCGGCCAAGGCCTATGCTCAGGCGGCGCGTCACTTCCCCAAACAATCCAATGAAGCATTGGCTACAGTTGATGCCAAAGAGACTCAGCAGCAAGCCATTAATGCCGATGAAGATACAGCCACTTACTGCCGTATTCGCGCCGAGCAAGGGGTGTTATCCCTAGAGCGCGGCGAATATGTCGATGCGCTCAATCACTTACTCGCCAGCGGTGACGAATACTGGCAAGACATCGCCTATGTGGCGGAGCGCGTGCTCACCACGGCTGAACTTAAGTTATTTGTCGATGAGCATGTGCCGCTTATCGCCTTCGAATATCCTAAAGATAGCGACTGGTACGATAATATAGAGCCGATTAACAATCGCTTACGCTACTTGTTAGGTCGTAGATTATTACGTGAAGGCGCAATTGCCGAAGCGCCTGCATATTTCCCTAATCCGAATCTTAATGCCAGCGCCCTCACCTATGGCACTGAGCTGAACGCGGCGAAAAGTGCAACAGGCATAGATAGCGCTAAGGCCTATTGGGCGGCGGCCGAACTTGCCCGCCATCAAGGTATGGAAATCTTAGGGTTTGAATTAGCTCCAGATTACGCTATCTACCAAGGGGTATTCGATCTAAGCGATTGGAATGAACCGAGCAAGTTAGCAGAAAAAGAACAGTTGCGGTTAAGCGCCAGCCAAGCCGTTCCCGATAAACGCTTTCATTATCGCTACACGGCGGCGGAACTGGCCAACAAGGCATCGGATCATGTGCCCCACAACAGCCAAGCCTATGCCGCGCTACTCTGCCAAGCCACGGGTTGGGTATTGTATCGAGATCAAGAACTTGCCCTACGCTACTACAAAAAATACGTCGCCAACGGCCCCTTTGTGCCTTGGGCCGAAAACTTTGGTATGCAGTGCGAAACGCCCGATTTTGACGGGGCAGAAAAACGAGCACAGGCCAATGAAATTGCAGAATGGAACGCCCTGTACCACAAGCTGAAAAAGCCCGTCGTATTTGGCGTATTAGCCATCACGGGTTTATTGGGTGTGTGGTGGATGCGTAGAAGAAAGACTAAAAATAACTAACCATTCAGGTCTTTCTCTCTTAACGTCGATATGATGAAAAGAGAGAAAGACGCATACCGCTTTACTTGTTCACACAGTTAATCACTTCACCCTGCAAATAACCGTGCACATTCGCCACGGCAATATTGAGTAGACTTTGTCTCGCTTCCTTAGTAGCCCACGCATTGTGGGGACTAATGCTGATATTCGGCGCATGCAACAAGGGATTATCCGCGCTGGGCGGCTCGGTCGATAATACATCGACACCGGCAAATAAGCGATTTTGCAAAAGCGCAGCAGCAAGCGCGGCCTCATCAATTAATCCACCGCGCGCCGTATTAATAAGCAGCGCATTAGGCTTCATCAAAGCAAGAGTTTGCTGATTGATAAACTGCTCAGTTTCAGGGGTAAGTGGGCAATGCAGCGAGATAATATCTGATTCGCTCAGCACAGTATCACGCGGTAACCAAGTGGCACCTTGGGGCAAGTCTTTGATAATAGAGCGGGTATTGACGAGCACTTTCATCCCGAATGCAAGGGCGATCGTCCCAACCTGCTGGCCGATATCACCATAACCTATTAAACCTAAAGTCTTGCCTTTTAAGGATTGCAGCGGCATTAAGGTGAAACAAAAATCTTGGCAGTTCACCCACTGACCATCGACCACGGCTTGATGATGGGCAGCCACAGCTTGGGTGTGATGCAGTATATGGGCAAAAACCATCTGCGCTACGGCATCGGGCGCATAGGCGGGCACATTCGTAACCACTATGCCTTGCGCTTTAGCTGCCGCTATATCAACAACGTTAGTGCCCGTTGCCAATACACCTATATATTTCAGTTCCGGAAGTTGCGCCAGAGTCTTAGCATTAAGCGGCGTTTTATTGGTGAGAATGATCTCTGCACCTTGGGCACGCGCGACAATATCGGCACCAGCGGTGCGGGGGAAACACGCAAACTCGCCTAATTCAGTCAAGGATTGCCAACTGAGATCGCCAGGATTTAAAGTTTCGCCATCGAGTACTACTATCTTCATGTCGCTAAATCTCCTTTTAAAACGATGTGTTAGTGCTAAAAGCTGACTTTGAGCCCAAGGTTAGCCTGCGCCTGCCACATCACATCCGACGTAATGTGCCATAGGCATTCATCTTCATTGCAAAACAACGAACTGTCGCTGTTGATAAACGTCGCGTAACCGCGGATATCTGCAAACAAACCAAAGTGTTGAGTGACTTGATACTCTACCCCACCGCCAATCCCCATAGAGAAACGCGTTTCACTCGACCAAGCGTCAGGCAGCATGCGGGTGATCCCTGCACTTGCGGTGACGTAGGGTCGAATATCGCCACGGGGAAAATATAAAGTGCCGCCTAAGTGGATGTAATCTAAGTCTAATGAGGTAAGGCGATCGGGCGTAAACAAACCACCACTTTTGAGTTCAGAGGCTTGGTGGCTGTATAAAAGATAAATATTACCGGGATCATTCGTGCCAATACCCAGCATCAGGCCGTAATGACTCGACTCCTCGACCTTCACATTTTTCTTGTCGCCCGTTTGATCTGCGTTGACCTCAACTTGATTAACATCAAATTGACCGCCACCCAGACTATAACCGCCAAAAGGTGCGACAAACACCTCAGCCTGCACGGACATAGTCACAGGTAACAAACTCGCCAACAGCAACAGGCTATGCGTGTTTTTCATAATGAATTCCTTATCTTTTATAAAATCCAAAGCAATCAAGACTAACGCATACCACGCTCAGACTTGACTCTGTCATAGGCCGCTTGAATATCCTGTGCCTTACGATTTGCCAGCTCCATCATTTCCGGTGGCAAGCCCTTAGCGACTAACTTATCGGGATGGTGTTCGTTCATCAACTTACGGTAAGCTCGCTTAACCTCTTGGTCGCTGGCCTCGTTAGTAATCCCCAACAAACTGTAGGCATCGGTAATCGATGTTTTGTTACCACTTGAGGTCTGATGAAAGCGAAACTCCGCTTGCCAGCGCTTCAGTAATTCATCTAACTGCGCTCGACCATAACCTAACTCTTGGGCAATCGTCATCAAGATAGCGTGTTCAGCGGGATCCAGTTCACCATCGGACAATGCCGTTTGGATCTGAATTTCGATGAACATCTGCACTAACTCTTTGCGTCCCATGGTAATAACGCGGAAAGCTTGTAGGCTGCTGCGTAGATCAAAATCCGCCGATTTCCCCTCGCGAAACGCCTGCTGTGCTTCTTTACGGGCTTCACCGGTTAAGCGCATTTGATCCATCAACAGGGTCGCGATGCGAATATCGGTTTCAGTCACCTGTCCCGACGCTTTCGCCACATGCCCCATCACCGCAAAGGTGGTATTGAAGAAGATCGCTTGGCGATTCTTAGCCTGCCCTAGAACCTCGCGAAACCCCACGCCAGAAGCCGCGCGCTTATCGTAGAGGTGTCCGAGCCACAAACCTAGCAGTGCACCAAAAATACGGCCGAACATAAAGCCAATGACAAATCCAAAAAACTTACCCCAAAGCCGCATCTTATTTCCTGATTTCTATTATGTATTTGATGTGCCAGCGAAATCCTATGGATAAGCCAACACGGATATTTAGGTATTGCTTTGTAATCTGAGTTCGAGCCCTTGCAAGCGTGCTATCGTGCCAACATCGCACCAAAGTCCCTCAAACAGCCCGCCACTGACTCGGCCTTGAGCCATTTGTGCTCTCAACAACGGACCGAGTGCAAACGCCCCCTGCGGCGTCTGATTAAACAGCGACGGCCGATAAATGCCCATGCCAGAGAAAGTGTATTTAGTCTCACCAAGCTCCTGCACTCGATTGCCATCCAAGGCGAAATCCCCCTGCGGATGCTGCTCAGGATTAGGCACTAGCCACAAATGAGCGAGCGAATCGGCAGCAAGCTGCGTGATTGGCGGTAAGGTATCAATAAACACATCACCATTAATAACCCAAAAGGGCTCATCACTTTCACCCTCTTCACCCTCACACAACAAAGGCAAAGCCCGTTTAATGCCGCCGCCAGTTTCGAGCGCACTCTCTTCGGCGCTATAGCGAATTTGCACCCCAAAAGCACTACCATCGCCCAGCGCCTCGACTAATTTATGCCCTAGCCAAGCATGGTTGATGACGATATCGACTATGCCTAACGCGGCAAGTTTTTCAATATGATAAACAATCAACGGTTTACCTAATACTGGCACCATAGGTTTAGGCATATTATCCGTTAACGGCCGTAACCTCTCACCTCGTCCGGCGGCCAAGATCATGGCTTTCATTGCTTAACCTCAGATAAAGACTGGCTAGCTGTAAACGCAGGCAACACGCGACGAGTCAACCAGTGTGCAAATGGCACGAGTTCGGGATACTGCATGGCAATATCGACAATATACGTTAATGTCAGTGGAATATCCGCCATATACGCAGGTTTACTGTCACGATAATTTAACCGTGCAAAAATCCCCACCGCCTTGATGTGACGCTGCAAGCCCATGAGATCAAACCAAGTTTGGTATTGTTCCAAAGTAGTCAGTGCGGGAATGAAGCCTAGCGCGAGTGCTTGCTGATAATGATATTGCATCAAGTCTGCGACTAACGGCTGCGGCCAGCGAATATAACAATCACGCAATAGCGATACCGCGTCGTAGGTCACAGGGCCGACGACAGCATCCTGAAAATCAATTACGCACAATTTACCTGCTTGCAGCATAAGATTGCGGCTATGGAAATCTCTGTGCATCCCCACGCTAGGTTGCGAAAGGGCATTATCAACGAGCAGATCGAAGCTATCGCTTAGCATTTGCAGCTCTGACTCGTCCAATGACAAATTAAGATGAGTGCCGAGTAGCCACTCAGTAAAGATGTGCAATTCACGGCGAACAAAGGCTTCGTCGTACAGCGGTAAGGGCTCAACTAGGCCACTATCAAAATGCTGACTTGCAACCACAGAGGCCACTTGCGGCAGTAAATCGAGTGCCTGACGATAATAGTCAGCCACATTTTGCACGTTAAGCACAGATAACAGCTGGGTATCGCCTAAGTCGCTCATCAGCATAAAACCTTGAGCAGTGTCGGCATGGATCACTTTTGGAACTGTCAATCCCGCGGCGGCATAGGCATTAGATAAGGCGATAAAGGGCGCGATGGGCACCAGTTGTGGCGGTGAATCGGCGGCGATAAAGGTGGCATCGGGCGTCGTGATCCGAAAGTAACGTCTAAAACTTGCGTCACCGGAAATCAATATCGGTGTCACCTCATCGGAAAAATATGCATTCAGCCACTGATTTAGGGAAAGAAATCTCGGATCGGATAAAGTCATTTCATGGCTCTTAAAGAAAAATTGCTTTATTATAGCTGGCATATAATTTGGAAACAGCTAAGAAATTGAGAGATTTATTAAGCGGCGTTGCGTTTGTAAATTGCAACTTTCCCCATCCATACTTGTCCAGAATAAGAAATCATAATTACTGACCTAAAGATGCAGATCCGATACCTTCTGGCCCTGAGCCTGTTACCGCAATTAGTCCTGGCAGACGACTCTCCAACCGCTTCGGCATCTCAATGCTTAATCGAACCGCCAGTACCCCGTATCGTATCTCAAACCCAAGGGATGAGTGCGGCTGAACTCAACAAAATTCGTATCACGTCTGATAATACCAATGCCGAAATGGGCAAACAGGCGATTTTCCGTGGTGATGTGGTTTTTAGCCAAGGCGATAGACACATAGCGGCCGATGAGGCGATTTTAGATCAAGCGACCGAACAGTTTGATGCCAATGGTAATTTAGTCTTCCAAGACAGTAACTTCACTGTTACCGCCGAGTCATTACAAGCTCAAATGCGCTCCAATCGTGCCACCCTTAAAGGGGCGCAATATTGGCTGCATGGACAACAGGTCCATGGCGATGCAGAAAAGCTGCAAATTACCATCAATAACAATTTAATTTTAACCAATACTAACTTTACCACTTGTCCACCCGACAATGTCTCTTGGCTGCTCGAAGCCGAGAAAATCAAGATTAACAGTGAAGAAGAATGGGGCGAAATTTGGAATGCCAAGTTAAGAGTCGGCGGCGTGCCTGTATTCTACATTCCCTACATGACAGTGCCGGTTTCTGATAAACGTAAGTCGGGTTTCCTCTACCCCAGCTTTAGCACCAGTACCACCAATGGCGTCGAATTTTCTGCGCCCTATTACTGGAACATTGCCCCTGAATATGATTTAACCTTTACACCTAACTATATGTCTAACCGTGGTTTATTCACTAAGACTGAGTTTGGTTATTTAGCAGGCGAGGCTCAAAAAGGTCGAGTCAATTTTGAATATCTAGGCAACGATCAATTGATCAGTGGTAGCCCTAATCGCTACCTGTATAACTGGCAACATCAAGGGTCAATCGACAAGAATTGGCGGGTATTAGCTAATTTTACCGACGTGTCAGACAACAACTATTTCAATGACTTAAAGTCGGATGTTAACCGTGCTACCGACAACCAATTGTCGCGCATAGGTGAAATCAGCTACTTCGAAAGTAACTGGGATATCAGCACCCGAGTCCAAGATATTAAAGTACTCGGTGAAGATGAAAAACCGTATCAGGTGATGCCTCAGGTCAACTTTAACTATCGTGCTGCCGATTTTTGGAATAATTTAGATTTTGGTTTTAATTCGGAGCTGACTAATTTTGCCCATCAAGACAACAATGTAAATACGGCGACGCGTTTACATATGGCACCGAGCGTGACTCTGCCGATTCACGGACCTTCGGGCTCACTCACCAGCCAAGTGAAGTTAATGCAGACCAATTATTGGCAACAGAATAACGATCCTAATGAAGATCTGGACGACATAGTAAGCCGAACCATTCCACAGGTACGGATTAATGGTCAGATTAATTTCGAGCGTTTTACTGAGCTTTTCGATGAAAACTATCGCCAAACACTCGAGCCGCAATTCCAATATCTTTATGTCGGCTACGAAGACCAACGTGGTATAGGTATTTATGATACGGCCCAATTGCAGGATGACTATTTTGGTCTATTCCGTGATCGCCGCTTCTCGGGGCTGGATCGCATTTCCGATGCGAATCAAATTACGCTTGGTTTAACAACTCGCTTGTTCGACGATCACAACCAAGAAGCGACTAAATTTAGCCTAGGGCAAATTTTTTACTTGCAAGACAGTAAAGTCGGTTATGAAGACAATATTTTTGAATCAAATCAATCTACATCAGTACTAGCCGCCGAGTTAGATACACGTTTAACGAATAATTGGTACATGGGTGCGGCAATTCAGTACGACACCAACACCAGCGAAAATAAAAAAACGGAAGTCACTTTAGACTTCAGACCCGAAGCGAACAAATTACTGCAATTTAGTTATCGTTACGTTCCTGATTTATTGAACTCCAATACCAATGATACTGTGAACATCTCCCAAGCGGGCGTTCGTGGTGCTTGGCCTATCAGTGACGATCTCTATTTCGTGGGTAATTGGTATTATGACTTAAACGAAAGCCGCGGCATTGAAACCTACACAGGTATTCAATACGAATCATGCTGTTATGCGGTGCGATTTAGTTATCACTACCGCATTAAAACCAATTATGACGACAACATAGGCTCTGCTGCTATCGACTCCCGTGAGCAATTTGAAAGCGGCTTCTACCTGAACTTAGTCATTAAAGGACTCGGTGGTTCTGGCCCATTAGGCGTATCAGATATGCTCAATGACGGCCTGTTTAACTACAGAAAACCGCTTTATCTGAGGAATTAGCAAAGAATTGTGATAAATTGCTGAACCTCAACAAGGACTGAGAGTCCAAACAGGTTAATGAGTGCCTTACCGTTTGCCTTTTGCTAACGCTAATAAAAGCGGACCTAAAGGGTTAACCATGCACTCAAATGCATCGCCAAAAAATTACATTAGGGCAACTCGCTGTAATTTCGATATAAATGGTAAAGTTATTTCAATTAAGCCGTCGAACCTGACCTTAGAACGTGCCAAGGATTTTGTGGATGAAACCCAGTAAACATCTGATTTTTGCTTTATTTGCACTCGCTATCAGCCAACCTACATTGGCCGCACCTCAGCCACTCGACCGCGTTGCGGTCCAAATTAACGACGGCATAGTGCTCGAAAGTGAAATCGCTAACATGATTGACACTGTTAAAGCCAATGCCAAAACGGCAAACCAATCGTTACCTTCTGACAGTGCCCTGCGTACTCAGGTGATTGAACGTTTGATTTTGACCCGTTTACAACTGCAAATGGCAGATCGTATTGGCCTGCATATTGGTGACTTACAATTAGACCAAGCGATTGAAAACATCGCACGCGAACAAAAAATATCTGTGGCGCAGATGCAACAGAAAATTGAAAGCGAAGGGTTAAGCTTCAGCCAATACCGCGAGCAGTTGCGCGAAGAAATCACCTTAGGTGAAATTCAACGTATTCAAGTACAACGTCGTATCCAAGTGTCACCACAGGAAATTACTAGCCTAGTCAAACTCATCCAAGAACAAGGGATGAAAGATGTGGAATACCAAATTGGCCACATCCTGATTGACGTGCCAAATAATCCTACCAGTGAACAACTGGAATCCTCGAGCAAACGTGCCAATATCGTTTTGGAGCGTTTAAAGAGTGGTGAAGATTTCCGTCGTACTGCTATCGCATCTTCTTCGGGCCCTAAAGCACTCGAAGGCGGTATTTGGGACTACATGAACATCAACGAAATGCCAACCCTGTTCGCCGAAGTGATCAACGGTGCGAAAACGGGTGACATTATCGGCCCGATTAAGAGTGGTGCAGGTTTCCATATCATTAAGATCATGGATGCTCGCGGCCTACAAACCAAAGAAATTGAAGAAGTCAGAGCGCGCCACATTTTGCTCAAACCATCGCCAATTTTGTCGGAAGATCGTGCTAAAGCCATGCTTGAGCAATTCCTGAAGCAAATTCGCTCAGGTGAAGCTAAGTTTGAAGACCTAGCGCGTCAATATTCTGAAGATCCAGGTTCAGCCACTAAAGGCGGCGAATTAGGTTGGGCAGAGCCAAGCATTTACGTGCCAGAGTTCGCTCAAACCCTTAACAGTTTAAAAACCGACCAGATCAGCGAGCCATTCCGTACCACTCACGGTTGGCACATTACCCAGTTAGAAGAACGCAGAAAAACCGATGCCACGGATCAGTTCAACAGTAACCGTGCGCACCAGTTGATCTTCCGTCGCAAATTTAACGAAGAACTGCAAAACTGGCTAGACGAAATGCGTTCAGACGCATACATTGAAATCTTCCAGCCAGAGACCAATCGAGGTTAATGTTAATTGAGCACTAAACGTATTGCCGTTACCCCAGGTGAACCCGCAGGTATTGGCCCCGATTTAGTCGTACAACTCGCTCAGCAGGCTTGGCCTGCTGAGTTAGTCGTTTGTGCGGATCCAGAATTATTAACCAGCCGTGCTAAACGACTCGGTTTGCAAGTGACTTTCCGTCCTTACCAGCCAAATCAAGCGCCTAAACCGCAAGAAGCGGGCACATTAACCATTGCCCCCTTCAAGCTAGTGACCGAATCGATTTGCGGTCAGCTCGATGAGCAAAACAGCACTTATGTAGTTGAAACCTTGCGTTATGCGGGCGAGAAAAACATGAGCGGCGAGTTTGATGCAGTCGTGACAGGTCCGGTACACAAAGGCATTATCAATCAAGCGGGTATTTCCTTTAGTGGCCATACTGAGTTTTTTGCCCATCAAGCAAATTGCCCAGATGTGGTGATGATGCTGGCAACGCCGGGATTACAAGTGGCACTCGTGACCACACATATTCCACTGGCCTATGTTGCAAAAGCGATAACGCGTCAACGCCTACAGCATATTATCAAGATTTTACATGCCGATCTCATCAGCAAATTTGGCATAGTTTCACCGAAGATTTATGTTTGCGGCCTTAATCCACACGCAGGTGAAGACGGCCATTTAGGGCGTGAAGAAATCGACGTGATTATTCCTGCTCTCAACGAGTTGCGAGAAGAGTTCCAGATGAATATTGTCGGCCCATTACCCGCCGATACCCTGTTCCAACCTAAATATTTACAGGACGCCGATGTCGTCTTGGCCATGTACCATGACCAAGGACTTCCCGTTCTCAAGTCACAAGGATTTGGCAAATCGGTAAACATCACCTTAGGTTTACCCTATATTCGTACCTCGGTTGACCATGGTACGGCGCTCGATCTCGCGGGTACAGGCAAAGCCGATATTGGCAGCTTTGTGTGTGCTCTGAATAAAGCCATTGAGTTATCCTCAAAGAACTAAACGATTACATTATTAATGAGCAACAAAGTACATTTAGGCCACACGGCCAGAAAGCGTTTCGGACAAAACTTCCTTACCGACGGCAATGTGATTGACCGCATTGTGGGCGCAATTGCCCCCGATAATCACCATGTGATGGTCGAGATCGGCCCAGGCCTTGGTGCCTTAACCGAACCCGTAGCCGAAGCTGTAGATAACCTGACCGTCGTCGAACTTGACCGCGATCTAGTTGAACGCTTACATCATCACCCAGTCCTTAAAGATAAACTGACCATTCACCAAGGTGATGCACTGCAGTTTGATTTTGGTCAACTGAGTGTGCCTGGCAAAAAGATGAAAGTGTTTGGTAACTTACCTTACAACATTTCAACGCCGCTGATGTTCCACCTGTTCGAATTTGCCGAACAGATTGAAACCATGCACTTTATGCTGCAAAAAGAAGTGGTACTGCGTTTATCGGCAAGCCCAGGCTGTAAAGCCTATGGCCGTTTAACGGTAATGGCGCAATACTTCTGCCAAGTGGTTCCGGTTCTTGAAGTGCCGCCCCACAGCTTTACGCCCGCGCCTAAGGTCGACTCAGCAGTCGTACGCTTATTGCCATACGCTGTAAAACCGTTCCCTTGCAAAGATGTGACCGTACTACGTCACCTTTGTACTACGGCGTTCAACATGCGTCGTAAGACTCTGCGTAATAACTTAAAGCACATGTTATCTGACGATGAGTTCGAGCAATTAGGGATTGACTCAAGTCAACGCCCAGAGCAGATTAGCGTGCAACAGTATGTTGCTATGGCTAACATGGTTTGCGATAAGAAAGCATAAATATGTCTGGGCACTTAGGTGCCCTTTAACCAGAGCCTAGGAACAAGAATGAGCGCATTGGACACCTCCATTCGGGTTGAAGTTAAAACTGAATATATAGAGCAGCAGTCCTCGCCCGAGGATGAAAAATACCTCTTCAGCTATACCATCACTATCATCAATTTAGGTGAGCAGGCAGCTAAACTCGAAACCCGTCACTGGATAATCACAGATGCCAATGGCAATACCAGTGAAGTCCAAGGCGCCGGAGTTGTCGGTGAAACACCAACCATAGCGCCAAATACCGCCTATCAATACACCAGTGGCACAGTGCTCGATACACCCCTTGGCATAATGCATGGCACTTATGGTATGGTCAGCGAATCGGGTGAGCATTTCCAAGCGACGATCCGTCCCTTCCGTTTAGCGACCCCAGGCTTACTACATTAATATCATTAGGAAAGGGGTACTGTGGCGCATTATTTTGTTGGTGATATTCAAGGCTGTTTCGCTGAATTACAAAAATTACTCGCTAAGGTCGATTTTAATCCCTCCCGTGATGAACTCTGGGCTGTAGGTGATCTTGTTGCACGTGGACCAGACTCCTTAGCTACGCTGCGCTTTTTTCGTTCTTTAGGTGATTCCGCTAAAACGGTTTTAGGCAATCACGATCTCCACTTAATGGCGTTACACGGCAAGCTCAAACGCGCTAAGCCCAGCGATAATTTAACTGAAATTCTTGAATCGCCCGATATTTCAGCCTCAATTGACTGGCTGAGACAGCAACCCCTAATGCGTGAATTACCCGAACACCAACTCATCATGAGTCATGCGGGTGTGCCACCGCAGTGGTCGCTTGAAGTATTAAGAGAAGAAGCCGCACTCGTCAGTTGCGCACTCAAACAAGATGATTATCTTGAGGCACTGATAGCCCAAATGTATTCGGATAGCGCCGAACAATGGGACCCAAGTGCAATTGGCATAGAGCGCCTACGTTACTGCATTAACGCATTAACACGCATGCGCTACCTCTATGTCGATGGCAGACTCGATTTTGATTGTAAACAACCTCCTGAAAACTGTACTAATCCACAACTCAAACCTTGGTTTGAGTTTGCTTCGCCCCTGCGCCAAAGCCACACCTTGGTTTTCGGCCATTGGGCAGCACTGATGGGCAATGTCGGCGATAGTAAATTAAAGGCTTTAGATACAGGTTGTTGCTGGGGTGAACACTTAACCCTATGGCATCTTGAAAAAGACCAAAAAATTACCCAAAAAAAGTTAAAAAAGAGTTAAACTAAAACAGCTTAAAGTCGATAACAGACTGAGCCGCCTAACCCTGAAATCGCCCTGTTTTCATTTGGAAAAATATAATAAAAATCGGAGTATCCTATGAAATTTAACGTAGCCACCAGAGTGATTGGCGGATTTGGTATTGTCACGCTTTTGCTCGTGGTGCTAGGATTTACATCCTACCTCACCAACAACAGCCTAAAAGCAAGCTCGGCGATGATGCAAGAATTAAGCTTGCCCGCGCTTAAGTCGACCAATCACCTCAGTGAAACCTTGAGTGAGCAACAAAGACAAATCCTGATTGCCTATCACACGCCTAAATCGGCCAATATTCCCAGTATTCGCAAAGTGTTCGATGATCATGGAACTCAGTTCAAAAACGAAATAGCCAACATCACCCAATTAGTCAAAAGCCAGCCAGAGCTCACCTCATTAATCAGCCAATTAAGCGGTAGTTTCTCAAGCTTTGAACGAGACAGCCTTGCTATGATCGCCGAACGTGAAGCTTCATTAAGCAAGCAAGAACAGTTAGTTAATCTAAAGAAAAAACTCGAAAATGCCGCCGATGATGCCTCATCGGAACTGCTCGATATTGTTGATTTAGAAAGCAGTCAAAATCCCGATGAGCAAAGTCTGGCCGCGTCAGCCAGCGCGATTGATACTAGCCTCGGGAATATCATCACCACTATCGCAGATTTAGTCACCAATGAAGAAGACAGTAAGCATGAACTGATCTCTAAAGAACTTGACTACATTATCAGCGAAACCAAGAACAAACTTGAATATGTGAATCGTCACGGTCAAGGTATCGTCGATGCGGATACCTTAAGTTCAGTCACTAAAGATATTGAAAAAGTTTTAGCGCTCGTTACCGGCCCGCAATCTATGTTGCAGCTGAAATCGAGCCAGCTTTCCCATGCTAAAGAAGCTGTGCTCAAACTCGCTATTATCGAAAAAGACGTGAAAGTTATTAATTCCAACATGGATGATGTGAGTAATAACATCGAACTTGTTGCCGCAAACATGAGCAACGACACCATAGCTAAGATTGACTCTGCTAGCATACAAACAATGATTGTGGTGTTAGTTGCCATTGTTGTCGCTGTCATTGTGAGTTTTGCTGTAGTGAACCCGCTCAAACGCTCACTCAGCCAAGTGAACAATGCCCTTAACGTCTTAGCCTCAGGCAACCTTACCCATAAGCTGGATGACTCTGGACACGATGAATTTGCGGAGCTAGCGAAAAACTGCAACCGTCTCGTCGATAGCTTACGCAGTTTGATTATCGGTATCTTGGATAGGTCGAACCAACTGGCCGCGGCAGCTGAACAAACGTCAGCAATCACAGCGCAAACCACCTCAGGTATTCAAGAACAAAAAAGCCAAGTGGACCAAGTGGCCACTGCAACCACAGAACTGAGCTCTAGCGCGCAGCAGGTGTCGTTAAGTGCCGATCAAGCCCTTGAGCAAATCAAGCAAGCCGACCAAGAAACTCAGCATATGCGCGCCATTGCCGAAGAGAACAAACTGACTATTTTGGCTTTAGCCGATGAAGTGGCAAAGGCAGGCGTTGTGATCAATAAAGTGCAGTCTGATAGCGCCTCAATTGGCTCAATTTTGGATGTGATCCGTGGCATTGCAGAGCAGACTAACCTACTCGCCCTTAACGCCGCCATTGAAGCTGCTAGAGCCGGTGAACAAGGTCGTGGTTTTGCGGTAGTTGCCGATGAAGTCCGTAGCTTAGCCTCACGTACTCAAGTATCGACCCGAGAGATCCAACAGATGATCGAAGTGTTGCAACAAGGTGCAGAGCAAGCCGTTGCCGCCATGGATATGGGACGTGCTCAGGCAAATGCCTGTGTTGAAAAAACTGAGCAAGCCAACATTGCCCTCGAAACCATTAGCCAGTCTGTGCATAAGGCCTATGACTCAGGCACTCATATCGCCCATGCTGCTCAAGAGCAGAATTTAGTGAGTCAGCAAGTGTCTGAGAAACTGGAGCATATTGCTGCCATTTCGGAAGAAACGGCTATCGGCGCAGATCAAACGGCTCAGTCTAGCCATCAAGTCGCCAAACTAGCCGAAGAGCTTCAAGCCTCAGTCGGCGAATTTAGAGTCTAAATGTTAATTGTTAAAATCCACTAAACCAAGGGTCGCATAGCGGCCCTTTCTTTTGGGCCAAATTTACTTTCCCTATCATACCAATCACTCGCTCTGACCGACTTAGTGCAAATTAAGGCCATAAAAAATGCCGAACTTAAGTTCGGCATTTGTTCTGATTCAAGGCCTGACGTTTAATGCAAAGCGCTTAATACTAGGCTCTTAACGCTAATGGCTTAAAGCCGTTGCTTAATACTCGTCACTTAATATCACTAAGCTGCAAATAGAGCTAAAGTGCAGCTAGTTCGGTGCAACGAGTTCAGCTCAGCGATTACTCTTCTTCGCCGCCCGCAGCAGCGCCAAGACGCTCTTTCACTGCAGCAGTGATAGGGCTATCACCATGACCGTTTGCTTCAGCCCAAGCTTGGATAGTCATACCATCGGCTTCAGCGACACTCAGTTCCGTCACTGACAAACGTTTAGCTACAAACTCACCGGCATCGTTAGCACTCGCGCCGTAAGCGGTACGCAATAGACTTGCGCCATCGCAACTGATGCCACTGTAAATCTGACGTAGCTTAACGCGGCTTTCTTTTAATTTTTTACGTAGGCGGTTTTTATCGTTAGCTTTTACGTAATCGCAAATACTCGCTACGAGTGGATCAACGCCCGCAACAGCAGGGGTTGGTACAGTGATATAGCTCAATCCAATTAACGCAGCCAAGGCTACAGGCATAAGACGCATCCGATACTCCTTAATACTTTCTTATAGTTTTATTATCAATTTGTATGGGCTGCATCTCGTCTCTCAAGGGTATTGACCTCTTGGCTTTAGCTCTCGTTCGAAATCTAGGATAACGAAATCGGCTATCTCTTCTTTCCGTGAAAACTAAATGTCCGATATGATGCAATACGTTAGATAAACTGACGCCCCATACACACAGGGTACACAACAGAGGCTGCAATTTAACATTTTTTCACCAAATTGATAAAGCGATATTCCAAACCATCCGCATTTATACTAGACAAAGATTCCGTTTCTTTCCAAGTTCCGTCATCCCAATGGGGGAAAAATGTATCGCCCTCAACCTCTAGCTTGATTTGCGTCAAATATAAGGTATCTGCGTAAGGTAATAACTCGGCATAAAGCTGTCCGCCACCAATCACCACTAACTCTTCACACTCGCCGGCGGCTTGTTTGGCTGCATCAAAAGAGGTCACACAGGTCACGCCTTGAATGACGAGATCCGTTTGACGTGAAATCACTATGTTATGTCGACCAGGAAGGGGTCTACCAATGGACTCAAAGGTCTTACGCCCCATCACCACAGGCTTACCTAGGGTCATGGCTTTAAAGTGACGTAGATCTTCTGGAAGATGCCATGGCATTTTATTCTCTTTTCCGATGACTCGATTGTTTGCCATCGCGGCTATCATAGCAATGCGCATGCTCACTCCTGTTTTATTGAAATAGAATTATTGAATGACGGGGCGGGTTCTGAAATACAACAAGCTCGGCATGGCCAACCCCACAGCTAACGCCCCGAGAATAAAGACGGTTTTGAGGCCATTACTAATCACTTGTGCCGTCAGTTCAGGGCTCACCTGAGACTGGGCAGTCAGTTGCACTAAGGCAATGACAGTATTAAAGGCATAAGTGCCAGGGATCATAGGAATAATAGCGGCGACAGCATACATTAAAGGTGGCGCTAAGTGGCGCTTTCCAAACCCTATCGTAATAATCCCGACGATTGCAGCTGCGGCAAATGTGGCCCACTCAATCGGTAAACCAAACTGTAGCATTAAGGTACGCGAGCTATGACCAATGGCTCCGGCTAAGGCGCAATAGGGAAGAAATCGTTTAGGAACATTAAACACCATAGCAAATCCCACGGCGGGAATTGCTGAGAAAAAAGCATCGTGCAGCAGCGTTATCAGTAATTCCATCATAGGAAAATCCCGCCGATCTGCATCGCAATCGTAATGCCTATCACAGAAGAAACGGTCAGCAAAGTCGCATGGCCCCAACGGGAGATGCCAACATTCATATGCCCTTTCACCATGTCGGAAATCGCATTGATCATCGGAAAACCCGGCACCAGCATTAGCACACTCGCGGCCATAGCAGCCTTAGGCGTTTCACTCAATGCAAACACATAGCCAGTTTGAGCCAACATACTGGTGACAAAAGCCGTGACGGCAAAGTTAACCAATAAATTAAAATGCCGCTTAGCAATCGCTAAACGTACCGACATGCCCACAGCTGCGGCAAAAAAGGTAATCACACACGAGATAAGATCACCCTTAAACAGGTGACAAAAACTGGCACAAGACAGGCCAATCATGAAGACAACTAAACTCGGTGGATAGGTTTTAGGCTCAATCCGCGCCAAACGTTTACGGACTTCGTTGGGGCCATACAGACCTTTTTCAGCTAATAAACAGATGCGTTGTAATTCACAAACTATGGTCATATTAATGCCATGCTCACGAATACGACGAGTCGTAGTGATACAGCGACCATGAACTAAACTGGTTAACACGAGGGAATTGGAGGAAATAGAGAGCTCTACGCTGGCAAGGCCTAAAGCCTGACCTAGACGCTGGCTGATTTCTTCAACTAAATCAGATTCTGCGCCGTAGGCCAGTAGCAGTTGTGCAGCACGCACAACTTGCCGAGTAATATCATTTTGAGTATCTGCGTACACGGAACTCTCAAAATTAAGACGGTAAGATTATCTCTGGTAAATAACTTCTACGTCGTAGTCGTCATCATCAAAGTCGTCGTCATCATCTTCATCAACATAGTCTTCATTCACTGAATCTAAGTTAGCTTGATGATAATTATCCCACTTGAACTCGACTTCACTGTCAGGGTCGATTTCATTGTCTTCTGGTGGCAGGCTCGCAATATAATCGAGGAGCTTTAATGCCAACTCATTAGTGCCGTCGCGGTTGTAGGCAGAAATAGTGTAAACGTCGCCTTCCCAACCCATTTCTTTAACGATGCGATCAACCTTTTGTTGCAGCTCTTCTTCAAGCAGCAAATCGGTTTTGTTAAAGACTAACCAACGTGGCTTGCTTGCCAGTTTTGGAGAGTATTTCTCAAGCTCACCAACGATAGCGCGCGCAGACTCAACCGGATCGGTTCCGTCAATCGGCTCAATGTCGATGATGTGCAGTAGAATACGACAACGCTCAAGATGCTTTAAGAAGCGAATACCTAAACCCGCACCATCGGCTGCGCCTTCGATAAGACCTGGAATATCCGCGATCACAAAGCTTTGACCAGGACGTGGATTAACCACACCTAAGTTCGGCACTAGTGTTGTAAACGGATAATCAGCCACTTTCGGCGTTGCACGGGAAACAGCACGAATGAATGTCGACTTACCCGCGTTAGGCATGCCAAGCAAACCAACGTCAGCCAACAGTAACAACTCTAATTTAAGGCTACGAACTTCACCAGGTGTTCCTAACGTCTTTTGACGTGGGGCACGGTTAGTACTGCTCTTAAAACGGGTGTTACCTAAACCATGGAAACCACCTTTGGCAACCAATAGCTTTTGACCGTGGGTCGTTAAATCCCCAAGGACTTCTTCAGTATCATGATCGACCGCGCGAGTACCAACAGGAACTTTTAAGATCAGATCTTTACCGCTGTGACCGGTACAATCACGGCCACGACCATTTTCGCCACGTTCAGCCATGTGAAAACGTTCAAAACGGAACTCGATCAAGGTGTTGAAGTTTTCGTCAGCTTGCAGGAAAACACTGCCGCCGTCGCCACCATCACCACCATCAGGACCACCATCTGGTACATACTTTTCGCGCCTAAAGCTAACACAACCGCTACCGCCGTCGCCTGCTTCGACCCTAATTACTGCCTCATCGACAAACTTCATACTTACTCCTGGCACCACTGAATGAAGCAATTATACCGTCTAACTTCATTGGTCGCCAAAAAACTCGAGATACTTTGCTCCCAATCTTACCTGTCAATGCTCATTCTTGGTAATCATTTACCAACTCAAGCATCTACACGGCGTAAATAGAAGCACAAAAAACAGAAAGCCCCACCAATGGCGGGGCTTTAACAGTATAAGCTAGGTTCGAAAATTAAGCTTCGATGCTAATAAACTTACGGTTATTAGCGCCTTTAACTTCGAATTTCACTTTACCGTCAGTCAGAGCAAACAGAGTATGGTCACGACCAATACCTACGTTTACACCAGCGTGGAATTTAGTACCACGTTGACGAACGATAATGTTACCAGCTAGAACTGATTCACCGCCAAAGCGCTTAACACCTAGACGTTTACTTTCTGAATCGCGGCCGTTACGAGTAGAACCGCCAGCTTTTTTATGTGCCATGAGTTAGACTCCTATTATGCGTTGATAGCAGTAATTTTAACTTCAGTGAACCACTGACGGTGGCCCATTTTCTTGTCGTGATGCTTACGACGACGGAACTTAACGATAGTTACTTTATCGCCACGACCGTGACTTACAACTTCAGCAACGACTTTACCGCCAGCTACTAAAGGAGCACCAACATGCACTGTTTCGCCATCAGCGATCAAAAGAACTTGATCGAATTCGATAGTTTCGCCAGTTGCAACTTCTAACTTTTCTAAACGAACAGTGTGGCCTTCGGCTACACGGTGTTGTTTACCACCACTTTGAAAAACAGCGTACATAGCTATTTTACTCCAATTCCTAACACGCGGGCTCATTCTTGGATGAGGCAGGGTGCTATAAAAACTTTATTGACAATGGGCGCGGAGTTTACGCGAAGAATCTAACTCTGGCAAGCCCTAATTAGGAAAGAATAAAAAAAGACCGGATTAACTCTCACATTAGTTGAGCTAGTGCTGTCATATGTCAGAATTTTAGGTAAAATTCATTTCATTATAACACGTGAGCCTAAACAGGGGCCGGTACGTAATGACCCCACAACCAGAGTCTACTATGGATTTAAACGCTATTCGTCAACTGGCTGACACTGATATGCAAGCAGTCAATCAGCTGATATATAAACAGCTTGAATCAGATGTCGCCCTAATTAACCAATTAGGTTTTTACATTATTAATGGTGGTGGTAAACGTCTTCGTCCTCTGCTGTCGGTATTAGCCGCACGTGCGGTGAGCTACGAAGGCGAAGCGCATCTTAAGCTAGCGGCGATTATTGAGTTTATCCATACGGCCTCATTGCTCCACGATGATGTAGTTGATGAATCGACATTGCGCCGCGGACGAGAAACCGCCAACGCACTATTCGGCAATAGCGCCAGCGTGCTGGTCGGGGATTTCCTTTATACCCGTTCATTCCAGATGATGACCGAACTCGACAGCATGAAAGTGCTCAGAGTGTTGGCGGATACCACGAACGTGTTGGCCGAAGGCGAAGTCTTGCAACTGATGAATTGCAACGATCCTGATACCACAGAAGACAGCTATATGCGGGTCATTTATTGCAAAACCGCTAAGTTGTTTGAAGCGGCCACCCTGCTTGCGGGCGTGTTAGCGGGTGCAACGTCAGAGCAAGAAACCGCCTTAGGTAACTATGGTAAGTATCTTGGTACCGCCTTCCAGCTTACCGACGATTTACTCGACTATACCGCCGACAGTGATGAGCTAGGCAAGAACATAGGTGATGACCTGGCTGAAGGTAAACCGACTCTTCCACTCATCTATGCCATTGCCCATGGCACAGACGAAGAGAAACACCTCATACGTCAAGCAATTGAGCAAGGCGATGGTACACAAGCCATAGATAAAATCGTGGCAGCACTACACCATTGCGGCGCATTAAACTACACCCAGCAAAAAGCGATTGAAGAATCAGAGAAAGCCATCGAGGCATTATCGATTCTGCCCGATAGTGACTACAAGCAAGCCTTAGTTGCGCTAGCTAAGATTTCGGTCGACCGCAATCATTGATCACTCGTTAATTCGTTTTTAGCCCAAAGAAAAGGTCTTACTCAGTAAGACCTTTTTTATTGCCTCATACCCGCAATCCTAAGATTAAACCTGCCAGCGGATCGGCGCTTTGCCCCGCTCAAGTAATAATTGATTCACTTGAGAAAAATGCCCACAGCCAAAGAAACCACGATAAGCCGATAAAGGTGAAGGATGCGGCCCAGTAAGCACTTGATGTTGCGGTGCGTTAATCACTTGACCTTTTTTGATGGCATGACTGCCCCAAAGTACGAAGATAATCGGCTGTGTCTGGCGATTTAATAATTCCAGCGCGGCAGCAGTAAACACTTCCCAGCCCGCTTTGGCATGGGAGTGCGCCTTACCTTGCTCAACGGTCAGCACCGTATTGAGCATTAAGATCCCCTGCTCCGCCCATGCGGATAAATCCCCGTGGGATGGAATGGTAAAGCCATCAATATCTGTCGCTAATTCCTTGTACATATTGGCTAAGGAAGGCGGCGGTTTAATACCGCGTTTGACCGAAAAGCATAAACCATGGGCTTGATCTGGGCCGTGATAGGGATCTTGGCCAATCAATACCACTTTGACCTTTTCAAGCGGAGTCATAGTAAAAGCATTAAAAACATCAGCTTCGGGTGGATAAACCACTTTCCCAACCCTACGTTCATTGTCTACAAACGCACTTAGTTGCTGAAAATAAGGCAAAGCCCTTTGCCCATCGATAAATGTTTGCCATGTCGCCTGAGTCACGATTTTACTTCCTCAATCCTATTATCGGGTTAGCTTAAAAGCCCTGCTGTAGAATGGCAAGTTTGAAGGTTATGCTTGTCGATAAGTGATACGGCTATGTTTGCAGTGTTTCGCTTTAAGACTTTCAATTTAAAACATTCGAATTTAAATGCTATAGTGCGCCCATTCTAGCACAGTCTAATACGCCATGATGATCCAACATTCTGATAAATTGATGCAACGACATCAAACGGGTTTCACCTTAATAGAGCTTGTGGTGGTCATCATAGTGCTCGGTATTTTAGCGGTAGTGGCCCTGCCAAAATTTATCAATGTGCAGCAAGATGCGCAAATCGCAACAGTCAAAGCCGCAGGCGGTGGCTTTAAGTCAGCTATCAATCTGGCGCGATCCGTTTGGGCGGTAAAAGTGGGTTCAGGTCCAAAAGAAGACTTACCGGTATTTGGCACGGCGCAATCTGAACAAGTGGATTTCAACGCCTTCGGCTGGCCTGCACAACACTATATCTTTGGTAATGAAGCCTCACCGGCGCTCGATAATGTCGAAGACTGTATCTCAGTATGGGAAGTATTATTCCAAAATACCCAACCAAGTGTCTCGCGCTTAAATGTTGATGCGACAGAAACCGACTACAAAGCCAGTTATACCAATCCTGGCAAGTGCACTTATTTCTATCGAACAAACGACAAACTCTCAATCAGTTATGACTCCCAAACCGGAGTCGTCATTACCGACACAGATCCCAATAGTTAATGCCTGACGATTCCTTCTTACGTCAATTAAGTTAGAATCGAACTTTAATCTGTTACTTTTTAGAGTGAACGCCATGACCGACACGAGCAACACCACCATTTACGAACTTGCCGATCAGTTTATTGCCTTAGCCAATCAGCTAAGTCAACAAGAAGCAGATGTAGGTAAAGTGGGCACAGCACTCCGTTTTGCCGCGGCACGTTTTAACGCCTTCGAAGCCGCAATTAAATCAGCGGATCTCGGCGCCGAGAAAGAAAGTGCATTAGAATGGTTTAGCAGTGAATTCAAAGAAATGCTGAGTGACAACTTAGACGATCACATCGCGAATCCGCCAATTCTCCAAGAAGCGGTGGCAGAAGAGACCGACAATTCAGTGCAAATGTTTAAAGGCTAAGCACGCCTTTCATGCATAGCGAAAACATAAAAAATGCCATCGATTGATGGCGTTTTTGTTTGTTGAAACAGATGACCTGCAATAAATAATTAAAGCGTATATACCACGCGGATCGCCAGCAGTATCAATACCACGCCAGACAACTTATCAATTAACCCAGCCTTTTCCCGTAACTTAGGCAACACGCTTGAGTGGGACAACAACAAAGCAATAAGCGTATACCAAAGACCATCGACCACTAATGGGGTAAAAACGATTAAGGCTTTGGCTGTCATGCTGTCGGCCACCATCACGAATTGGCTGAATAATGCGAGGAAAAATAGCATGATTTTAGGATTGAATAAGGAAATGGCGATACCATCACGGGCTGCGGTCAAGGTATCTGTCGCCTCCCCTGCGGCCAATTTAGCTTGCATACCGCCCTTGGAACGCAGCGCCTGAACTCCCATCCAAGCCAGATACAAAGCACCGAGAATCGCAATGCCATTAAAGACTAAGGGCGCCTTTTTAAGTACGACGGCTAAGCCAAGTAACGTCACCAGCGCATAAATCCCAATGCCTATTGAATGTGCCCACGCACACACTATGCCCTTGCCCCGTCCACCGCCTAAGGTATGGCGCACCACCATAGCTAAACTTGGGCCCGGCGACATAGCCCCCAAACAACAAATAGCCAATAAACCTAACCAAGTACTAAAACTCATTGAACACACCTTACGCCGAATAAAAAGGCCCCATTGATGTAGATAAACTCTGGGGCCTTAACTTGTTTGCTATTCTAGCATCGCGCCATTAAGGCGTTAACGCTAATCAATCCGTTTGTCGATAAATTAACGGCTATTTAGGCTGATAAAAAGCACGGATATCCTTCACTAACTGGGTTAAGGATTCGGGCTCAACGTACATCATGTGCCCCGCTTTATAGTAATGCATACTCACACGACTATTATCTATGCCGTTATCGGCAAAGGTATTTTCGGTGGCAAAAAATGGTGTCGCAAAGTCAAAGTAACCGTTGCCGACAAAAATCCGCAGATCTTTGTTCTCACGCTGCGCTTGACCAAGATAAGGCGCGACGTTGACATAGTGCATCTGCTTACCGCTGATATTCCAGTTCCAGCCCCGGTTCACATCAACGGAAAGTACATTGAAAGGACGAGATAAGGTCACGCCCAAATCGTCATACAGATATTGATGCATGGCAGCCGTATAAGCACCATCAATCCCATAACCTGATGGGTCATCGTCGGTTGAGTCGCCGCCACTGTCGTAGTCTTTACCTGTGTAGCGGCTGTCTAAGCGTCCTATCGTCAAATCTTGCTCTCTGAGCAGCTCCTTAGTGTATCGACTGGCGCTCACGCGCAAATTAACACGATCTAAATAGTGCTCACTTAAACCCGTAAAGCGCGCCAAGCTTTGACGTACAGCTTGATATGCCTCGGGTGTTAAGCGGCTGCCTTGCAACAACGCGAGGGCATAATCTTTGATCGCAAACTGGCGCGCCTCCTCAATAAAAGCCTCCAGCCCTAAAGCTTTATCCGTAGCGCTGACTTTATTATGGTAAAAAGCCGTCGCCGCCATGGTCGGTAAAAAACCAATGTATGGTTGATTATTACCCGGTTGGTAGCGGGCATGACTAAAATCGAGAATGGATGAAATCAGCATAATTCCATTGACCGAAATGTCAGTCCAACCGCCCTGCAATTCATTCACAAGTGCTGCCGCGCGGGTAGTTCCGTAACTCTCGCCGGCCAAATATTTAGGGGAGTTCCAACGTTTATGCTCAATCAACCAGCGGCGAATAAACTCGGCAATCGACTGGGCATCTTCTTTCACGCCCCAAAAATCCGCACCTTTTTTATCGCCTAAGGCGCGGCTAAAACCAGTACCTACGGGATCGATGAACACGAGATCGGACTCATCAAGCATAGAGTAATCGTTTGATTCAATACGATAAGGTGCTGCGCCATCGTCCTTTGCATCCGGCACCACCACACGTTTAGGACCAAATAAGCCCATGTGCAACCAGAGCGAGGCCGAGCCCAGACCGCCGTTAAAGATAAAAGTGACTGGGCGTGTACTGCTATCTTTAATATCGTTACGTAAATAGCTAATAGAGAAAATACTCGCCAGCGGTTCGTCTTTATCATCCTTTAAAATAGTCTCGCCACTGATCGCTTGATAACTGACTTTTTGCCCTTGAATCGTCATCTTATGCTCGGTTTTAACCACCTCAGGGACAAGCTTGTCGGCTTTATCTTCGGCCTTTTTGGCGGGTTCGGCATAGCTCAGGCTCGAGCAGAATACGATCAACGGCAACAGTAATAATGACCAAAGCGGCCTAGCCGACGCGCGTCGACACGATGGTAAAGGTGTCATCTTATTTCCTTTTATTTTTGTTATAGCGGTAACTATCATCTTGCCCAGCTTACAAAGACTCAACAGCAGGCGCAAAACACAATTGCAACTGAATGCGTCAAAGGGCTGCACAAATGAAATCCCATAAATTCACGCTGATTTAAGCCGTTAACCGCTAAGATAAGCACGAATCTAAGTCTGTATTCCTAAGCCTCTATGTTTAATAAAGGCACGCCATTCTCCAGCAGGAAGTTTTATGAGCACTATTACTCTGATCAGTATTGTCATTCTTTGTCTATTAATCGGCGCTATCTTGCTGCTGATTTGGCAAAGACAAAAAGGAAAAACCATACCGCTGGCGGTGATATTTGTACTGGGATTTTTCGCCTTAGGACTCGGCGCTATTATTGGATTTGTACATAAAGGCGAGGATTATCAAGCCTATCAAAAACTGCAATGGCACACCTTAGCACCCGAGCAAATTGCGCCTCTGGTTGCCCAAGGCTATACCGTATTTGTCGATATTACTTCAGATTGGTGCACCATCTGCCAAACCAATAAAGCCGAAGTCACCCACAGGGAACAAATTGTGAATGCCTTAATGGCAGACAACATTATCCTGATGCAAGGCAACTGGAGTGAAGCCAACAAAACGATTGAAAGCTATATGCGCCATGAAGGTGTACCTGGTACGCCCTACAATAAAATCTACGGTCCAAGCGCACCCAATGGCATTCTTTTGCCGTCAAAACTCAGTATGAGTGATGTGTTGAATGGCCTTGCTGCCGCACAAACGAATCGCAGCTAACGAAAAATCAACCAATAAAAAAGGCTGCACTGCAGCCTTTTTGCTCACTTCACTTCAAATCTATAAAAGCCAAATTTCTTGAAAGGTGGGTTAGAAATCGCTTCTATAAATTGGCTTACTCATTAAAAACGGTAATTTACACGGCCATAGTAGAAGCCACCGTTGTAATCGAACGGCCCACTTTCATAGTAAACGCCACCAAGTTGAGAATAAGCGTAATCATCGCCCACTTTCAGCTTTTGCGCTTTTTGGTCGAATAGGTTATTTGCCCCTACCGCCAGCGTTAAGCCATCAAATAACTCATAGCTCACTTCCAAATCTATGGTGACAGCAGCATCGGCCATTTCAGAACCCCAATCAGAGGTATCATCAGCATGAGTCGCATAGTACTCACCGAAGTAGTTACCACGCAGTGACATGCTTAATTGATCCCATGACTGCGCCCAGCTTAAGGTTGCACGATGCGCTGGAATACCATCTTCTAAACGGCGAACTTTACCTTCATCAGTGGTTTCTGGATCGAATTTATCAACGCTGGTATCGGTCCAACCATAGGCAAGACTAAATTTAGCATTACCCGACAGAATTTCCGCATCATAGGAGGCGACGATATCGATACCTTGAGTGGTAGTATCAAAGTCGTTAGTGTAATAACTCACGCCTTGGATCAACTCAGGGAACTCAACGCCCGCTGCACGCAGTGCATCATAGTCTTTAGCTTCAACATCAATCTTACTCGACTGCGCAATACGGCCCTCAACGCCAATGTTGTAATAATCGACCGTTAAGAAAAAGTTTTCGTACTCATAGACAGCACCTAGCGCATAGCTTATTGACTCTTCAGGCTTTAACACTTCCCCGCCATAAAATGCCGCAAGTGGATCGGTGGGTGGTGCAATAAAGGTCTGGATCAACTGACCATCAATAATCGATGTCTGTGTGTTGACGACGTTTTCTTGGCCCACAGTTGGCGCTCTAAAGCCCGTACTGTGTGAAGCGCGGAATGACAATTCGTCGGTTGCAGAATACTGCACCGTCAGCTTGTAATTTAACGTATCGCCGAAGGTAGAGAAGTCTTCGTAACGCAGCGCTAAACCGAGTAACCAGTCATCACTTAAATAGGCTTCTAAATCCGTATAAATACCAATATTGTGGCGCGAATTTTTACCCGCAGATTCTGGGCCAAAGCCTTTAAATCCATGCGAGCCGATGCTGAAGCCTTGCTCGGCATAGGGGCCGGCAATCCAAGAGGCTTCATCACCTTGAAAAATCTCAAATGACTCATTACGCCATTCAAAACCAGAAGCAAAACTAATGTCTTCGATGCCGCCTAAGGTAATAAAACGCGAAAAGTCGAGGTTAACTGTGGTTTCAACTTGCTCATAGGCACCGGTATCGAAATCAGTTGGGGTATCTAATCCCAATGATGGGTTTAACGAGTTTTTAAGGCCGAAGCTGGCTTTGTTACTCCCCGTACCAGCGCTGAAATCGTAATTCCACTCGCCGATATCGCCCTTTACACCAGCGAAGAAAGACATATCTTCAATGGTCCCAGTGAACTGCGGTGTATAACCACCGGGGAAAATTTGGTTCATAGCAAAACAATTAGGATCGGCAACCATCGCCTTGTATGCGTCTGTATCTAACACGTTGCCATCAGAACCGTCCGCATTTTTAGGAATTGGCACTAGCACGCAAGACGATTGATCACCATTTATAGCTCCGACTAATAAGTTACCGCCTTCTGGAGGGGTATACACATTACTGCGATCCTGCGGATTACGATAATAAAATCCCCCCACGGCATCGCGGGATGACAGGTTACCAAAGGCATAGGCATGCATATTGGCATTAATGTCTAAGCCTGAGTTGATGAACACTGAGTAGTCATCATTGATTTCAGGATTACCCCATACTTGAGCGGGGTCATTAATCGCAGCATTACCCTGCTCTGCTAAGTTAGCCGCATCGGGACGCTGCACACTTCGACTGGTTGCATCCGCATTTTTATACTGGAAGCTTAAGTTAACAAAGCCATTATCTGTCAGCGGTAAACCAACATCGCCTTCAACTGTGGTTGTGGCACCGTCACCCTCGTAATATTCACCTTGGGTCACTGTGATGGAGCCACCATCAGAATTATCTTTTAAGACAAAGTTCATTACCCCAGCAATCGCATCAGAGCCGTATTGCGCCGCAGCGCCGTCGCGCAGCACTTCGACTTGCTTCAATGCAGAACCAGGAATAACCGAAATATCAGGACCTTGAGCACCATCGTTAATGCCGCCGCCTTGGAACGCAATCACAGCTGCGCGGTGACGGCGCTTACCATTGACTAACACTAAGGTACTGTCGGAAGGCAAACCACGTAAGTTAACGGGACGTACTAAGGTTGCCGCATCACTGATGGGTTGAGCGCGCGAGTTAAACGAAGGTACCGATGTCACTAACATATCAATCATGTCAGTCGAACCATTCTTTTTAAGGTCGTCACTACTAATAATATCAATTGGAACTGGGGAATCGCCGATTGAGCGTGGTGCCGCACGTGAACCAACAACCGCAATCTTTTCCACGCCTTCATTTTTAACAGCAGCGTCTTCTTCCTCAGCCATGGCTTGCGGGCTAATGAAGCTACCAGACAAAGCTAATGTAATCGCCAAACTGACTGCACTTAATCCAAACTTCTGCTTCTTTGAGGTCATCATATTCATCCCAACTGCTTATTATTTTTAGAATACCTGACCTGCTTTATGTGATTATCGTCCCTAAAACCTTGCTACCACGGTCAATACAAAGTTATTTTTTACATAGCAAGAACATTTTTATAACGTAAATAAGACAATATCCAATATTAAATCAGACTTTTGAATGAATATTAGTCATTTTTCTTTTAGATCAGTTTGTTATAAGTGAATATTTTTTAAGGTGTGTCGTTAGGTAAAATGCACTTTAGGGCGCCAAAATGTAAAACCCATAAGTCACCATAAAGTGGGAAATACTCACTAACTCAATCAAAGACACGATATATCGCGACATGCAACTTAAGGTATACTCGGGCAATACCAGCCAAGCTTGAGTACCGCAGATGACAAATAAGATTTCGGTCAATAATCAAAAATCAGTCGATAAGCATTTCTTGCCTGAAAATCAGTTACTGCTTAACGCTGTCGGTGAAGGTATTTATGGATTTGATTTAAGCGGGAATGCGGTGTTTATCAATCCCGCGGCTGAACGCATGACAGGTTGGAAAAATGAAGAGTTACTGGGCAAAAATATCCATAACTGTCATCATCACAGCCATGCCGATGGTAGCCATTATCCCCAAGAAGATTGCCCAATTTACAACACATTAAAGGATGGCATTACCCGCGAAATCACCCATGATGTGTTCTGGCGTAAAGATGGGAGTAGCTTTCCCGTGCATTACAGTTCTACGCCCGTTTACCGTGATAATGAACTCATTGGCGTAGTCGCGATATTTCGTGACATTAGTATCCAAAAGCAAACGGAGCAGTCATTACGTCAAGCGTTGGCGCAAGTGCAAGCGCTCTCGGAGCGACTTGCCTCCGAGAATCATTACCTACAGGCAGAACTAGCTGACAAAACGGGTGATGTGGATATTTCGGGTGGCAGTAGCGTGATCCGCCACATGATCCAGCAATTGCATATGGTAGCCAATACCGACAGTACTGTGCTCATTTGTGGTGAAAATGGCACAGGCAAAGAACTTGTAGCCCGTAACTTACATCAACTCAGTCGCCGCAAAGATAAACCTATGATCAGTGTCAACTGCGCCGCGTTTTCAGCATCCTTGTTAGAAAGTGAACTCTTTGGTCACGAAAAAGGCGCATTTACCGGTGCCACCAGCCGCCGTAAAGGTCGCTTCGAACTTGCTCACCAAGGCACACTGTTCCTCGACGAAGTGGCAGAACTCAGTTTAGAAGCCCAATCAAAACTACTGCGGGTCATCCAAGAGCAATCCTTCGAACGCCTCGGAGGCAGCGAAACCATACAAGTGGATATTCGCTTGGTCGCCGCCAGTCACCACGACTTACTCAAGCGAGTCGAGCAAGGATTATTTCGGATGGATCTCTATTACCGCTTGAATGTATTCCCAATTCAAGTACCGCCACTGCGTGCGAGGATTGAAGATATCCCCGAACTCGTCAGCCATATACTGCATAATTTGAATCGTAAGTTAGGTAAAAAAATCCGCGGCGTGAGCCAAAAAGGGTTACAAAAACTGATGGCTTACACATGGCCGGGCAATGTGCGCGAGTTGCAAAATATTCTCGAACGCGAAGCCATTCTTTCCCAAGGCGATATTTTGCAGATCCATGCGATGCCGAGCAATAACCCCTTAGCTCAGGCCCAAGGACAAACCTTAGCAGAAGCGGAAGCCTTGCATATAGAACAAACCCTTAAGCGTTTAAACTGGCGAATATCCGGCCCACTCGGCGCGGCGAATGTGCTAGGCGTTCCCGCAAGTACACTGAGATCGCGGATGAAAAAACTGGGGATCCAACGTCAATCGAGTGAAATATAACTCAAATCACACAAGCAAAAAACGCGATATATCGCTAATGTGTGATATATCGCGATCAACATCTAACCAAAGTATTAAAATAACCATATATATCATAAAGTTGAATCAGTTAAAACTTGGCCTAGCGCTTGCTATAGGGAGGCGAATCTTATTTAAGCCGTTAGGACCCTTTATGCCCAAGAGCGAAGTTACCCCCAATTCTCCAAGTGTGAATAAGAGTGTGAACGCGAAACCTTCCTCAGTCGAGCTGCACATTCCGATTAAAATCCTCTCCAGCGAAACTGCAACAGGGAGCAATACGCCCTCTGGCAACATCCATTTTCGTGAGCAGAAAGGTGATTTTCAGCGCCTGCGAACCATGATGAATAGCCTGCTGATCGTGTTGTTTTTCGCCCTGCCGTTTATCTCAATCGATGGCCGCCAAGCGATATTGTTAGATATCAGCCAGCAACAGTTTTTCTTCTTTGGCATCACGCTATGGCCGCAGGACTTTACCCTACTCGCATGGATTTTTATCGCCGCCGCCTTCGGTCTGTTCTTTATTACCGTATTCTGGGGCCGCGTTTGGTGCGGCTATCTTTGCCCACAAACAGCGTGGACCTTTATCTATGTGTGGATTGAAACGCGCATCGAAGGCAGCAGCAACAAACGCAAGCAACTAGACAAAGCGTCTTGGTCTGGCAGCAAAATAGGTAAAAGAAGCACCAAGCACTTACTTTGGGGTCTCGCCGCCCTGCTCACCGGCTGTGGTTTTATCAGCTATTTCATTCCCGCCCGCGAACTCTATATGGACATATTGACGGGCAACGCCAGCTTTTGGGTGACTAGCTGGGTCTGGTTTTTCGCCATTTGTACTTATCTGAATGCGGGCTGGATGCGCGAGCAAATGTGTCTACATTGCTGCCCCTATTCACGTTTCCAAGCTGTAATGTTCGATGCCAACACTAAAACCGTGACCTATGATGCACAGCGCGGTGAATCCCGCGGCCCGCGTAAACGTAAGCAAGAAACCAATCTAAGAGAGAGTAATCTTGGTGATTGTGTTGACTGTAATTTATGTGTCGAAGTGTGCCCAACTGGGATAGATATTCGTAACGGCTTGCAATATGAGTGCATCAACTGCGGTGCCTGTGTCGATGCTTGTAATGAAACCATGTTGAAATTCGATTATAAACCGAACCTTATCGGCTACATGAGTGAGAATGATCTTAAGGGAGTCAGCTACTCCTATTGGCGCTCGCCGCGTTTCTTAGGCTACGGCGCAGCGGTCGTGATCATGCTGATAGTGATAGGTTTAGATTTGAATAGCCGCAGCGAAATCCAGCTTAACGTGATCCGAGACCGTCAAAGCCTGTACCGCGAAACGGCTGACAATAAGATTGAAAATACCTATCAGCTGAAGATCCGCAACAAAACACAGGACACTAAGCAGTATCAACTCGCCGTCGACAGTGAAATGCCCTTCAGCTTGATTGCCGATCCTATTATTACCTTGGCAGCGGGCGAACAAGTGGACTATCCCGTCACTGTATTAGCCGATAAGGATGCCATCCCCTCGGGGCGCAAAATGATCCAATTCTCGGTGACGGATGTGAAACAGCCAAGCCAGCAAGTGAGTCAAGAAACTGGATTCTTCAGTCCCTAGGCTTTTAGCGGTTAATATCGGTAACCGTCTACATTAACCGCTAAATCGGCGCTTGGGGAGTCAACCCAAGCGCCGTTCTAAATCAAACACTCACCCCCAAAAGACAGTGTGTTTCTTGCGATATCTTTAGCGCTTCTTCGTTCAATAAAATCCAATCTTAGGCATCTATTAGCAGTGGCTGCAATCCATCAGGTATTCGACGTTACGCAAAATAAGCTTAAGCAAAAGCAAATTGAATTCTTATAAACATACCCATTACAAAATCTCGAATGCTCTCCACTCACGCACTATTAGTGCTTTATCGATGACACGATAATTACGCTATCGTTAACGCCTAAGCTTTAGAGTAAAAATACTATTTGTTACATAAAGATACCGTTATTGGCATAGCTATGTTTTTCGCGATAAGCATTGACCTCTAGTGCTAACACCCTCTAATCTAAACACCTGTTTAACTCCAGAATAATAACAACTAATAAACATCATCTTTGAGGTAGTTCAGCATGGCATACGATCAAGACTCTCAACTCAAACTAGACTACTCATCACTGGTCGATCTGATCGAGAAAACCAGCCTGCGTTATGGCGATAAACCCGCCTATGCCTGCCTTGGTAAAACCAGCAGTTTTAATGAGATAGAACGCGATTCTCGTTATTTTGCCGCCTATTTACAAAATAAGACCACACTCAAACCGGGCGATCGCATCGCCATTCAGTTGCCCAATATCACCCAATTTGTCATCGCGGCCTACGGCGCAATCAGGGCTGGGCTAATCCTTGTTAATACGAATCCTTTATATACCGAGCGCGAGCTTATTCATCAGTTCAATGATTCTGGTGCTAAAGCGCTCGTGGTGTTATCCGACCTATTGCCGACCTTGGCCAAAGTCATCGACAGTACTCAAATAGAACTCGTCATCTCCACCCATCCTTTAGATTTGATCGATCCGCATGTGCAGCCAAAAACAGGGCTTAAGAATGTCGAGTTTTGTCAGATTTTAAAGCAAGGGGCTGACCTTCCTTTTAGCCGATTTATCTCAAATCTCGACGACCTCTCGGCGTTGCAATATACAGGTGGCACGACCGGATTATCGAAAGGTGCCATGTTGACCCACGGCAATATGCTCGCCAATGCGGCGCAGGTAAAATCCCGCATCGCGAGCGTGATCACCGAAGGGGAAGATATCTTTGTTGCGCCGCTGCCGATTTACCATATTTACGCTTTTATGGTGAACTTAGTGCTGTATTTCGAGTGCGGCGGTTGCTCGGTATTAATTCCAAATCCACGGGATATTAGCGGCTTAATTAAGACACTCGCCAAATACCCCTTCACGGGATTTGCAGGCCTCAATACCCTGTTTGTCGCCCTATGCCATCAACCCGAGTTTAAGGCGCTGGACTTTAGCCACTTAAAAATCACTATCTCTGGCGGCACTGCACTCACTGCTGCAGCGGCGAATATTTGGCAACAGACCACAGGCAATATGATCAGCGAAGGTTATGGATTATCTGAAACCTCACCAGTGATTTCACTCAATGCGCCAGGTTATCAAAAGCTTGGCACTATTGGTAAACCTGTGATTGGCACTGAAGTTAAACTCTTAGATGAAAACAACCTTGAAGTTCCCTTAAGTACAGCGGGTGAATTAGCCGCGCGTGGGCCACAAGTGATGCGGGGTTATTGGAATAATCCGCAGGAAACCGCCAACGCTATGACTCAAGATGGTTTCTTCAAAACCGGCGATATTGCCATAGCAACAGCGAAAGGTTTCCATCAAATTGTGGATCGCAAAAAGGATATGATCATAGTCTCAGGCTTTAACGTTTATCCCAACGAGGTGGAAAACGTGCTGGCGAGCCATCTAAGTGTGATCGAATGCGCCGTGGTGGGAGTAAAAGATGAACACTCGGGCGAAGCGGTTAAAGCCTTTATCGTGCTCAAGGATGATAGCCAAGATCATCAACAGGCTAAAGAGGCCATTCTAACCTATTGCCGAGAGCAATTGACCGCCTATAAATTGCCAAAAGTCATTGAATTTATGACGCAATTACCTAAGAGTACCGTAGGTAAAATTCTGCGCCGCGAGCTAAAAGATAAGGCTTAAAGACCGCACTTACAGTGTCGTACTTAAAGAAAAAGCTGATTAACAAAGCTTAGCAACAAACGCACAATAAAAGACCCAGTGAGCTAGCTTGAGCGTTTCAGCTAGCAACTGGGTTTTATTTTACCTAAATGGTCTCATTTAGGGCGCTGGCATTGGCCTCTTCGGTTAACAATTGCAGACTGGCAAATTCACGATATAACGCATTGGATTGCATCAACTCTTGGTGGCGTCCGCAGGCAACAATCTCGCCCTTATCGAACACAAAAATCCTATCTGCATTGATCACCGTCGATAAGCGATGGGCAATAATTAAGGTGGTTTTACCCGCCATCAATACGTCCAACGCTTGCTTCACTTTCTGCTCGCTTACCGCATCTAAGGCGCTGGTCGCTTCATCGAGTAACAATATGGGTCTGTCGGCTAAAATCGCCCGCGCAATGGCGATCCGCTGTTTTTGCCCACCAGAAAGTCGCACGCCACGCTCGCCTAAATAGGTTTGATAACCGTCAGTAAATTCGCTAATAAACTCGTGGGCACGGGCCGCGATACAAGCATCGATCACTTCTTGCTCAGTCGCATCGACTCGGCCATAACGCACGTTTTCAAGTACGCTGGTCGCAAAAATCACTGAGTCCTGCGGCACCAGAGCAAACTGCGCCCGTAGGTCATGTGGCAGAAGCTTAGCAATATCAATTCCTTCCAGTCGAATACTGCCAGCGCTAGGCACATAAAAGCGCTGCAATAACTGGAACAAGGTACTCTTACCCGCGCCACTTGGGCCGACTAAGGCGACCCGCTCACCCGCGGCAATGGCCATATTGAGCTGTTTTAGCACTAAGGCATCATGCTCTGAATAGGCAAAGTTGAGTCCTTCTATGACTAACTCGCCACTGACCTTGGCGGGTAAAACAATAGGATGAGTTGCAACGGGAATATCCACTTGTGTTTCAGCCAGTTCGATTAAACGTTCGGCGGCGCCAGAAGCCCGCTGAATTTCGCCGATTACTTCGCTAATGGTCGCCACTGCGCCTGCAACCATCACAGCGTAAAACATAAAGGCGGATAGCTCGCCGCCCGTCATCTTACCCGCCATCACATCGTGGGCACCGACCCAAGTCACCATAGCAATCGCCGCGATACTTAAAAACATCACGGTTGAGATCAGCAAGGCACGGTAACGAATGCGGCCGCTTGCCGCAGACATCACATCTTCGACGCGGGTATTGAATAAGCTACGGTCTTTATCTTCATGACCATAGGCTTGTACCGTATGAATTTCATGAAGTGTTTCATCCACATAAGCGCCGAGATCGGCAACCCTGTCTTGGCTTTCTCGCGCCAGCGTACGCACTTTACGGCCGAAAAAGATCACCGGTCCCAACACTAAAGGTACAGCCAATAACACTAATAAGGTCATCTTAACGCTGGTGATGCCCATCATCACCAAACCACCAAGTACCGTCACACTTGAGCGCAGCGCCATAGATAAACTCGAGCCCACCACGGTTTGCAGCAAGGTAGAGTCGGCGGTAAAACGGGAGATCACTTCACCGGTGCGCACTTTAGCGTAAAAGGCGGGAGATAGTTTAAGCAGTTGATTGTAAACAGTTAGACGAATATCGGCACTGACCCGCTCGCCGAGCCAAGTCATTAAATAGAAGCGGCAAAACACCGCAGTGCCACTGACGGCGGTAATCCCAAGCACTAACAGTATGATTTCATTCAGCCGCTGCGCGTTGTCGCGCACAAAGCCTTCATCAACCATTAAGCGCACACCTTGGCCCAATGATAGCCAAGCGAGTGACCCTATCATCAAGCAGATAATCGCCGCGACGACTTTCAGTTTGTAGGGTTTAAGAAAACCCATAATCCAAGGCAATACGGATCTTTGCTGCGCTGAGGTTGGTTTAACCTTCGAAGCATCAGCGCTTATTGTAGGCGTGACTGGAATTAACTTTTCAGGCAATGGCTCTGCGCCCGCTTTAATGGGGTTTGGTGATTTGGCTAATTCGACGGTCGGCTCTGTCACGGGTGATATCCTTCGGTAGGGAACGGCAATTCAAGCATAACATTCACCTGAACTGGGTATCTGCAAGCCGTTAACCGCGCAGCTTTGCTTAAAGCATATCAATTAGATGCTACCTGTTGCGGGAAAATTCAAGGGCAAAGCGTGGTTTTACTCAAAAGAAAAGCATAAAACCAACCCGCAGCGAGTGCGGGTTGGTTTTATTGCCATCGCTTAGCGCGACTTAAGCGACTTGCTGGTTTTCTGGCGTTTTGGGCGTGCCATGGTGGCCATCACGCTTCCAATCCACATCTAACAACTCTGCGCCGCTCAGGCTAAATGCTTGGCCAAAACCTTTCACATAAAGACCCTGATGGGGCGCGAGCTTGTATAAGTTAAAATCGGTTAATGCCGCAAGGTTATCGGACATTTCGCCAAAACGGGCCGACAACACACCAACGCCCTTAATGAAGGCGGGCGTATCACGGGGCACGGCCTCGGCAATTGCATCGAAGGTCAAACGCTTGCGGGCAAAAACCGATTTGGCGGCGGTTTCATCTTCAACAAGCATCACAGAGACCTTAGATGAGTGCTTTAAGTTATGACCATGACGGGCTAAGTCACTCACTAGAATATAAAAACCATCATCTGCCAGTGCGAAGGGTGCATAACTCGCATTCGGCTGGCCATCAATACCTAGCGTGGCCAGTTGCAAGGTTTCCCTTTGCTGTTTGAAGGCTTCTATCTCAGGTAAAAGCTTGTCTCTTAAACGTTGTTCTTGTTCGGTCATTTCAGGCTTCATTTGCTGTGTTCCTTAAATACTGTCGTTAATGCTGCAATTCAGAGGTGTGATTACACCGACGCAAAGGCAGTCGCGAGCGCTTTAAATTGGCGAACTTGCTCAGGAAACAGCGCTCTTTGTTTATCACGACCTAAATACACTTTGAACACGACCTCCCCTTCGCTGCCGAAGAAGTTAATCGAATGGCTCTCGCTGCCTCTAAAAGGTCTGCTGATCAAAGCGATGCCACGCATGGCATCTAATTTGAGATGCCCGTGCAAACCGTCGCCCTTGCTGTAGAGGTTGTAATAACCGTGGGCATATTTTCCCTCGGGAAAATCCCCTTTAAATTCAAATACACTGCCCGATAACATCACAATAGTGGTTAACTTCCCCCATTCGGGTAAGGCTTGCAGTAAGGCATCGAGCTGAGTTAACGGCACAAACACCACTTGTTCGGGCGGCAGGGCGGCAACGACTTCGAGCTCGGCAATGCCTAATTCACTGGCGAGCTGCGCTGGCATCAAATCAGCTTGTTGCTCAAATCGTTGTCGCAGTTGCGCCTGTTGCTCACTTGGCAGATTTTGCTCACTTAGCTGACGTTGCTCAGAGCCTAAATCTGGCGCGACATCGAGCTCGCTATCGAGTGTCATCTTCATTTTACTGTCTCCAGCGGTAGTGACTATTGAGTGGCTTGGCATTAAACGCTGGCTCCCGTTTACCGCTTGCTCAGATTTAACACTCAGCATTTGCCGAAACGGAAGTCAGCACTTTAATGCAGGGCTTAGAACATATAGCGCGCCGATAACTTCATATTACGGCCAGGTTGATACAAGGTTTGCCACGCTTGTTGGTACTTTTCATCGCCGATGTTTTCGATGGCGAAATCCACTCTCACACCCGCCATCGCGCCCATAGTCGGCTCCCACGCAACATACACATCCCATAGAGTGTAATCGTCGTATTTCGCCACTTTGAAGCCATCAGGCGTATTCGACTGCGTCGCCACATAAGTGACGCGAGTGCCGAGCTTCATGTCGCCTTCCATAATGCCTTGGGATAAATCAACGTTAAATTTATTGGCGGGTATACCTTCAATATCGCCGCCATTTTTACGATCTTCACCATGGGTTTGGCCATAATTCATCGCTAAGCGAGTTTGGCCAATTCGGTAACGACCGCTAATTTCAAAGCCAGTTAAACGCGCATCTTCGACGTTATTCCATGAGGTCGTTTGCTCGAATCCAGGAATACCATGCCAAGGATTAGACACTTGCTGCACGATGAAATCGTCCACATCGTTACGGAAGATGTTGAACGTCAACGCTAATTCATCATCACCGGCTAAATCACTGAAACGTAAGTCTGCTTTGATTTCTTTGTTACGGGCTTTTTCAGACTTTAGATCCGGATTGATCGCAAAGGTGTTGCATAGACCTTGGGGCAAAAATCCCGGAATAGGTGGAATGCAGTAATGGGTGCCGCTAGAATACATTTCCTCAACCGAAGGTGCGCGGAAGGCTTGATCGTAACGGGCACTTAAGGTCAACCAAGATTGAGTCTGCCAAACTAGCCCTAGCGATGGCGATAACTCATTATCATCGGAGGATAAATTGAGGTTGTTACTGTCATTTTTAAAGCTGTCATAACGCAGACCCGCATCCAGATTTAACGTCTGAGTCAGCTCAATATCTGCCCGCGTAAAAGCGCCCCATACTGTGGTTTCACCATCAATATTTCCCGGACGCTGGCCCACTTGACCCGAATCATCACGCGTCGTTTCTATGGTATCGCGGAAACCATCAACGCCGTAGGTCAACAAAGTATTGCCCAAGCGCGAACTGTTATTGAGGTTAATGCCCACAGTGCGATACTCAGTGCTGTCTAGCTGGCCCTTAGTAATACGGTCTTCGTCGTAGTCGGTACTGTTCCAATACACTTGCATCTTAGTATCCAGATACGGGTTATTGGCTGGATTGAAACTGTAATCTAAGGTGATATTTTGATCGTCTGTCTTGCGACGCACTAAAGGTACTGAATTACTGGCTGCCGCAGAAGGATTACTTGGCACTAATTCATTGATCTTATTAACTCTCGCAGATAACTCTAAGCGTGATGCCTCATCGGCTTGCCAACCGAATTTAGCTAAACCACTGCTGCCATGGGATGAACTGTTGCTTAGGGTTTCGTCATTACCGGTTTTGATATTGTTAGAGTCGGTGTAAGAGCCGTTCAGTAACCAATCGATACTGTCTTGCTGACCATAAATCGCGCCACTGGTTTTAGTGCGCGAGCCATTGGTTTCATAACCTTGTTTGAAATAGCCACCAAAGGTTTCATTGGACGCTAAGAAATCCTGCGCTGACTTAGTATTTTGCGCGACGACGCCACCCAGTGCGCCACTGCCCCACAAACTACTGGCTGGACCGCGCAGCACTTCTATAGATTTCAGTAACTCAGGGTCCATAAAGTAAGTTGCTCTGTGGCCAGAGCCGGTATTTTGTCTTGCGCCGTCAATCGTCTGCAGCACTCGACTGCCACTTAAACCACGGATTTCAACCCCTTGAGATGAAGCTCTTGGGCCATTCGTCAGCGTAATATTCGCTTCGTTTTTAAGGGCATTAGCCACGGATGATGCTTGAGCTACCGCAAGTTGCTCTTCACCCACCACGGCTACGCTGCGGCTGGTTTCGGAGGCTTTCTCGCTGATGCGGGTTGCGCTCACTAACACTTCATCAAACTCTGTCGTAACGAGTTTTTTATCCGCATCACCTTGCACAACAGGCTTAACATTTTCTTCTGCCGCTAACGTAAAACTTAGGGCCGTACTGCTCAGTGCTATCGCCATGGCGATCACTAACGGCTTTTTCTTCATCTCTTCATCCTCAAGTGATAATCAGCTATATCCGTGCAATTCAATACTGACCCCAGACTCTCTTTCCAAACACCAATCCTTTTGAGATTGAGTCTGTCCATTCCAAATTTGGCTCTTGCAAGCTTGAGCCCCTTCCTAATCGAGTCCAAGGTAATCAGCCCCCATAAAGTAGGATGAATTACCGGTTTAGCTGTTTTTTTAAGCGCTCATTCGAGCTATTGCAGGCACTCTACCTGAGATAACAAAATAGATCAAATGCAAATCATTATCATTTGCGATCTTGTTTATATTGAGATATCTTAATTAGCGAAGATAAATGAGCAGAAGTGCTTTATTGGGGAAAAGAGGTTGCTGTGACACCAAAACGATATCTTGCCTTTGGCGCGTTAACTGTTGCCATACAAACGGGGGTTATCGCCTCGCAACCCGCTATCACTATGCAGCAAAGCGCCCAAGCATCGAGTGTAAATCAAGTGGCGAACGCTCCGAGCGCAAATCGTGTCACACTTAATTTGACTGCTGCAACAAGCACGACAAGCAGCAACGTCAGTATTGAGCCCACTCAAACAGACGCCAAAATAGCCACTGTAAACAACACAGTGCGAAAAGTATCAACAGCAGAATCTGTCGATAAGACAGTTATCGAGGCCGTTGAAAAACCCAAAGCTGAACAAAGAATTGACAGCCAGTTAGCTAAGAAACCTTCAATCGAAAAAACCACGACTCAAAGTCATCCAGATACAACGCCATCAGGGACGAACGCTTTAGCACATAAGCGGCCCGAACATGTTGAGCAAGAATTAGAACTAAAAACAGCACAAGAACCAACGGATTTAATTACTAACACTGCCGAACTAAATGCAAAAACGCCCCAAAATGTAGCCGGTGCAGCATCTGACAATGCCCCAGTTAACGACAGCCTCCAAACCAACATAGTGGAATTAGCCAAACCGCTGTTTGCTACAGCGCCACCACAACCGACTTATCCGCGAATAGCGCGTAAGAAAGGACTCGAAGGCACTGCAACCATAGAAGTGATGTTTAACGAACTTGGCGAGCAACTGGCGCTGACGTTAGTAAAAAGCTCAGGATTTAGCCTGCTTGATCAGGCAGCAATTGCTGCAGTTGAGAACTGGCAATTTGCGGCGCCGACGCCAAGGCTAGCGAGTCATTACAAGGTCAGAGTGCCGATTCGTTTCGCGCTTAACTAGCGGGCCTTAATCTTATTGCTGAAAAGCTAGCCATAGTAAAGCTCACTTTTTGATTCACTCAATGATGTATAAAACTGATTTTTCAATCGATTGGAGAGGCTTAATGCCCGTAACTGATTTTTCACCCCTACAGACACAACTTGGCGTGCTGACTTGGCCCTTGTTGTTATGTGCTTTTTTAGCTTTGATGATCTGCCTTGAACGTAGCGCCTTGTTTTTGCATCAAACTCTGCTGTCAATCTGGCCCAAAAAACAGGCTTGGATAAAGGCATTGCGTCAATCAAGCTCGGCGGCGACCACTGAAAACGTCAGCGTGCTGCTCGCACAAACCAGCGCACAGCAAGATTTACTCGCCCGTGGCGCGACCTTGTTACTCAAACAAGTCCACCAGCCCAAAGTGCTAAGGGAAGAATTACTCAGTCTGTGGCTCAACAAACAGCAACGCGACTTGCAAGCCGGACTCAAGGTTTTACAAGTGATTGGCATTATCAGCCCATTACTCGGCCTACTTGGCACCGTACTAGGCCTCATCGACATGTTTGCTCAGCTTGGGCAATCACAAGGCCCAGTTACCCCAGCGCAACTCAGCGCCGGACTCGGTCTTGCGATGAACACCACAGCCGCCGGACTCATTATCGCAGTGCCCGCCATTACCGCCGCCCATCTCTTTGGCATTTGGGCTCAAGGTCAATGTCTGCGCGCAGGGCACGTGCTCAATCAACTCAATCTGTGGTTAGCGGGTATCGAAGATATTTCAATCGATAGCAATCAATATCAAGCATTCAGCCAAGTCAGCAACAGCAGCACTGAGCAAAAGTCGGCATTCAACTCTCATTCCCAAATTGAGCCACAGACATGATAAGTGCAGATGCATCACAGCGTTCGCAGGCAGGCATTGCTTCGCCTGAGCAGCTTCCGAGCCTAGATTTAACCGCGTTAATCGACATTATTTTTATCGTGTTGGTATTTCTACTGCTGACGGCAAACACCCAACTACTCAGCTTGCCGGTAGATGTGCCGCAAAGCCCAAGTTCGGCCATCACTGCAATCGACAATAAGCCAACGATTGCCATCAATATCATGGCGACAGCGCCTTATTGGGCAATCGATAGTGAGACATTTGATGATTTAGCGACTTTTACCGCCGCGTTTACCGCACATTTTAAGACTATGCCAGAGGCGACCGTTGTTATTGCCGCCGATAAGGCCGCGCCAGTGGAGCCCTTGATGCAACTGCTCGCGCTGCTGCAGACGCTGTCTATCAGCCAGACCCAAATTTTAATGGAGCATTAGCGCCTTGCCTAACTCGCTATCTGCCCCCAAAGCCAAATAGGCAAGCTAAATAATGAATCAGAGACACAACTAATATTGCCTTTCTGGCGAAAACCATAACCAAAACAAAAGATGCAGGCCGTAAAGCATTGCTTTACTTTCTTGGATTTAATGCACTGATTTTTAAAGCGAAAATTTTGAAAGCCAGAGACTAGAAACAGTATCTAAGCCTGTGGCGAACCAATTTTTATTAGGAGTTTAACCATGTTGTTTCAAACAACTAAAATATCATTAAGCAAAGTGGTAGTTATCGTCTCTGCATTGTCGGCTTTGCTATCGCCCAGCGCCTTTAGTGCTGAGCCCGATGTGGAAAGTACTGAAAGTGAGATAAGACTCGTGAGTGCGGGCACGGGCGTCACTGAGCTCGTGCTCGCCCTCGATGCGGGTAATGAGCTGATCGCCATAGATTCCACCAGCTATGTACCTGAAGGTTTAGCCCATGTGGCTAAGCTTGGCTATCACAGAATGCTCTCCGCCGAAGGCATTATCGCCCTCTCGCCAACACTGGTTGTCGGCTCGGATGTTATGGGGCCTGAGACCACGCTCAATGTATTGAAACAAGCCAATATCCAAGTTGTGCAGTTACCCGCAACGAACGATGAACCGCAGCTAATGAGCAATGTGGATACCTTAGGTCAATTACTCAACCGTCCAGATAATGCCATTAAGTTAAAGCAGGACTTACATCAACAACTGCAAAGCTTGGCGGATAAAAAACAGCAAATAAGCGATGCTGGCGCTCAGCCAAAAATCCTCTTTATGCTGCTACAAGAAGGCCGTGGCGCACGGGTCGGCGGTAAAGGCACTGCCGCTGATACCATTATCGCGCTATCAGGCGCACAGAATATCGCCGAGTTTGATGGCTACAAAAGTATGTCTCAGGAAGGGATTTTGTCCTTGCAGCCCGACATTATTTTACTGTCAAAGCGCAGCGATAACCCCACAGAGCAAACCAACGCGCACATTGCCCAAGAACTGATAAAAGAGATGCCGCTACTCGCCCATACTCCTGCAGGTAAAAATGGCCATATACAAACACTCGCGCCGCAAGCGCTTCTCGGCGGCTTAGGCATCAGTGCGATTAGCGCCGCCGATACGCTCGCCAGTACATTGCTCAAGCAAAATCAGTAACCTGCATAGTAACGAATACCGTCAATCATCAGGTGCGCTCATATTGATTATATGAGTCACTTATTTGAATGGCTTGTATGAGCCACTAATCGGACTCGCAGACTTGCACTACTGACTCACACACCAGATTAGTCACCTGATAAAAATAGAAAGGATAGTTGAGATGTTCCTCAATCGCTGGCTCTGGCCCGGTTTAGTCACACTGTTAGCCCTAAGCTGCTTACTCTCGGTCAGCACAGGGCCTGTCAGTATCAGCCTAGTGGATGCTCTAAGCGCAGTGCTTAATTGGGCGACCCAGCAAAACATCGGCAATATTGCACCCCACGAGCAACTGGTGGTCAACACAGTTCGCCTGCCGCGGACATTATTGGCACTGGCGGTGGGCGCCACACTCGCCCAGTGCGGCGCAGTGATGCAGGGACTGTTTCGTAATCCCTTGGCTGATCCCGGTATTATCGGGGTGTCATCTGGCGCAGCTCTTGGCGCGGCCATCTGTATCGTGCTGTTACCCAATGCAAATCCATTCATGATCCCCATCAGTGCCTTTGTATCGGGTTTAATCACCACCCTTGTTGTCTATCGCCTCGCCAGTAGCCCAACCGGAACATCAGTCGTGTTGTTACTGCTATCGGGCGTCGCCATTGCAGCACTGGCAGGCGCTGGAATTGGCATGCTCACGTATCTTGCCAACGACATGGCGCTGCGTGACTTAACCTTGTGGCAGATGGGCTCGATAGCGGGTGCGCAGTGGATGTATGTCAGCCTGTGTCTCGTGACTTTAGCATTACTCAGCTGGCGATTTCGCCAAGATGCGGCGGCGCTCAATGCCTTATTGCTTGGCGAATCCGAAGCGCGCCACTTAGGGATAGATGTCGATAGGCTCAAGCTTAGACTTATTTTACTTTGCGCCTTAGGCGTTGGCGTAAGCGTCGCGGCGACCGGCATTATTGGCTTTATCGGCCTAGTGGTACCGCATTTAGTGCGGATGATGTTAGGGCCAGATCATCGCCAACTGCTGCCCATCAGCGCCCTTTTAGGTGCAGCCCTATTAGCCTTAGCCGATATCGGCGCTCGCGCCTTCTTGCCACCAGCAGAGTTACCGGTTGGGTTAGTGACCGCGCTCATCGGTGCGCCATTCTTCATCTTCTTACTACTGCAACAACGCAGTAAGCTCATCTAAGCGAGGCGTTATGACTGCCACTTCCTATGCCGAATCAGGATCAGAGTCAAAATTAGATTCTGAATTAGCATCAAGAGCACACCTGACTCATTCAGCTAATGCACAGTTTGAGCGCACTGAGCTCTGCATTAGTCAGCTCGATGTCAGCATTGGGCAGAAAACGGTGCTCAGCGATATTAATGTGCAATTTAAACCCGGTGCAGTAACCGCCCTACTCGGCCCCAATGGCGCGGGGAAATCGACGCTACTTAAAGCCCTTTGCCAAGAAATCAGCACGCCAAGGCAAAGTATCCGTCTAGGCCATAGCCAACTGGCGGATTGGCCTAGGCGCGAGCTGGCAAAATCCTTAGCCGTACTGCCACAGCACGCCAGTCTGACGTTCCCCTTTACTGTGTCCGAAGTGGTGGCTATGGGTTTATATCCCTTAACCATCAGTAACAAAGAAGGAGAAGCGTTAGTTGCCGAGCAGCTAGCGCAAGTGGGCTTAACCCATCTGGCTAAACGCAGTTATCCAACTCTCTCTGGCGGCGAAAAACAGCGAGTCCAGCTCGCCCGCGTCTTGACTCAACTCAGTCAATCGCCGTTCCCGCCCATACTGTTACTCGATGAGCCAACATCGGCATTAGATCTCGCCCAGCAACACAGAGTGCTTGAGTTAGCCCAAAACTTAGCTCATCAGCACGCGTACACTGTGATAGTGGTACTGCACGACCTTAACCAAGCCGCTCGCTATAGCGATCAATTAATTGTATTAAAACAAGGGCGAATCGTGAGCGAAGGCACGCCAGCAGAAGCCTTGTCGGTCGATACCATTCGGGAAGTATGGGACTATGAACCTATGTACGTTGCTGCACCACAAGGCGGGCATCCACTGATTTTTTAATGAAATGAAGATATTGGCTGTGAGTTTTAATGTCTAATGCGGGTATAATCTGGCGCTGACACTTTTCGCACGCTTTTTACTAACGAATTAGCGAGCAGCTTCGCGGGCATATTGACTCTCGTATTCACGAGTATATTTCAGCCGCAGGCGCGTTAACTCAAACCGCATTCACTTAAGTCGCGTTAACTTAAGCCGCATTAAATCAGGCAGAATCCAGATGAAACCCACTATCTCGACAGAAACTCAGCAAGAAGCACTGGTCGCAGCCAAAGCCACCCAAAAGCCAGGACAAACCAAAGAGCAAACTAAGCTCATTGCCCAAGGGATTGAAAAAGGCATCGCCGAGTATAAAAAACTGCTTAAAGCCAAAGCCCGTGAGCGGGATAAAGCCCGTAAACAACAGTTGAAAGCGAAATCTCATGCAGTGAATGATATCGATGATCTAGGCGATACTGACGAAGCCTTCGACTCCCAGAGCCAGTTCACCCGTGCCACTTGGGTTGCCATCGCCCTACTACTGTTAAGTTGGGCAGGATTTACCGCCTACTTTTTTATGACGTGATTGCCGAACTTAAAACTGACCGCTTCACACTGCGGTTTCGCCGCTCTCAACAACACCTATCAGATCGGCGATTTCACTTAGATGGGTATCAACCCAAGCGCTGCTGATTGGGCCCCACGTCACTATGCGGTAATATCCAGCATTGTTACGGCTGCCTTCCTGCACAAACTCGACCCGAATACCTATATCCTCAAATGCGGCGATGGCATCCTGTAAGGTGCGGCGCGGCATTCCAGTTAACTTATTGAGTGATAAAAGATTATGGCGATCGTCATCCATTAAGTGCGCTAAATAGAGCTTACGCAAAAACGCCTTATGTTGCTTTGAAACCTGTTGGGATACTGGCATTGAAGATGACATAGAATGACCTGCCTAGAAACAAAAGTAATTATCATCAAAACTACTTTATATTCAGTCAATAAGGCAATAGCCAACACTAAATACTTCCGCTGAGCGACCAATTCTTCAGATAACCAATCTCCCCCCTAAATCAAGCGAAACGACTTGTCATCCTCCCCCAACAACTGTTATTTGTAATGTCACTCACCACCTATGAGGGAACGCTAAGATGAGCCAGACAATTACAGCCGATCAAATACTGACATTTTGGTTTGAAGAAATTGAGCCAAAGCTTTGGTGGATTAAAGATGTTGAATTTGACGAACAAATCAAACAGCGCTTTGGGAACGTATTAGTCCAAGCTAAACGTGGGGAGCTTTCCCATTGGCGAGTCACGCCCCAAGGCCGATTAGCGGAGATCATAGTGCTCGACCAATTCTCCCGTAATATTTACCGTGATACGCCTGCCGCTTTCGAAGCTGATACCATCGCCTTAGTGCTCGCCCAAGAAGCCGTTGCCCAACAGGTTGATTTAGCAATTAAACCTAAGCAAGTGCCCTTTCTCTTTATGCCCTATATGCACAGCGAGTCAGCCATGATCCATCAAGTCGCGGTTAAACTGTTTAATCGCGAAGCGGCGATGGCCAACTTAGCGTTTGAACTGCGGCATAAGGCAATTATCGACAGATTTGGTCGCTATCCACATAGAAACGCCATCTTAGGCAGAGAATCGACAGCAGAGGAAATTGCCTTTCTGCGTGAACCTGGCTCATCCTTTTAATTTGCTCATTCTTTAGCGTATTTGAATAAATAAAGCCGTGCTGAGTTCACAGACACACTACACTTACTCAATCGAGTCATGGAAAGACTGGCGAGTATCAAACACAGTTGCAAGTGTGTACCGCGGAGGTATTGGTAACTTATGGCGCAAAATCTAAATAAGCCAAATAGCTCAGTGGCTCGTCGTAACCGCTATAAATTGATGGGGTTACTCACCTTATGCGGCGCTCAGCTCGGCCAAGCGGCAGAAATTAAGATAGGCGTCAGCCTGTCTATTCCCCCTTATGTTATCCAAGCAACCAATAGCGGACTCGAACTCGAATTACTGAACCAAGCCCTCGCCGTTAAAGGTCATACCGCTTCTATCCACTACTTGCCACTGGCGCGCACTTTCCATGAACTCAGGGAAGGTAAACTCGATGGTATCATCAACATTAAAGATGGCATGCTCGACAACGTATTTTACTCCAATGTTGCGATAACCTACCAAAACTGCGCCATTAGTCTCGAAGCCAATCATTTTAATATCAATAACATAGACGATTTAAAAAACAAGCAAGTCGTCTCCTTTCAGCGCGCATCATCGTTACTGGGGGAAGAGTTTGCCAAAATGGTTAAGGCCAATAGCGGCTACCAAGAACAAGCGAGGCAAGTGCAGCAAGTTTATATGCTGATGAAACACAGGGCCGATGTCGTAGTGATGGATAAAAATATCTTCAAATATTACCTAAAACAGGCCTATCTTGAGGGAAAGCTAACTGAAAAAGATTTAAAACAACAGGCCATTTGCCACCAAATATTCCCACCAACGGAGTATAAGTTTGCGTTTCTTAGTGAACAAATTCGAGATGATTTTAATGCAGGACTCAAACAAATTACCCAAGATGGGAGCTTAGTGGCCTTGCAGGAAAAATATCGACGCCTGATGTCATTAGAAAATGAAGCCGAGGCGTCAACCAAGCTAACAGAACCTAAAATAATTAAAAACGATTCCTACTAGGTTTTCTCAAAGAGCTTTATCTAAAGCTCTTTACTTAAACCTATATATCTAAGCTTTATTTCACCACCAGCACAGGGCACTTAGCATACTTAACAATATCTTGTGTCACATGGGGCTTTAAAAAATCCGCTAAACCACTGCTGCCGTGACTGGCAATCACCACCATGCCGACATCAACGGCTTCCGCTAAAATCTCATCGATAGCATCACCATGGCGCACCACGAGCTTAATATTGAGTCCCTCGTTGAGATCTTGCTGCATTTCCTGCTGCAAACTTTGCATTTTTGCATCGACAAAGGCTTGAAGTTCATTTTCCAATGTAGCTGGAATATCGACCGCAATACCATAGCAATGGGCGCCACGGGCTGGGCTTGTCACATGCAATAATCGAATATCGACATGATAAAGATTAGCCATTTCAACCGCATATTTGAGCGCATGGGCTGCGGTTGATGAAAAATCCGTAGGGCATAACACTTCTTGAGTACGCATAAGCTTATCCATCATTTGAGTTTTAATCAGGCTATTTATTAAAGTCAAAATACCACTATTTTATAGCAGTTAGCTATGCTTCTTGCGTACCCATTTCAATTAATTATTCTTTATCAATCAAAAAGAAAGGACGCAATAAGCGTCCTTTGGATTTATTGAGTCAAGCCACTAACTCACTTACTTCACCACCAGCACAGGACAAGCCGCACCGTTAGCTACCGCTTCTGCGACATTGGTGTGTAAAAAATGCGAAATCCCAGTTCGGCCATGACTCGCTATCACTACCATGCCAATATCTTTACTGTTGGCCTCTTCTAAAATCTGGTACACAGGATCGCCGCGGCGGATCAAGGTCGTGATGGAAAGTTCAGTGTTTAACCCTTCTAACAGCGCCTGCATCTTGGTTGCTGCCGCTTCCTCCATACTCTTAGCCAGCTCTTCTGGAGTGATCGATAGAATCATAAAGTTTTCATCGCCAAGCGGCTGTTCAACCACGTGTAAAATTTTGAGTCCTACATGGTATAGATTAGCCATTTCAATGGCATAACTCAGTGCATGGGCCGCAGTTTCCGAAAAATCTGTGGGCCAGAGTATTTGACCGGAACGCATAATCTGTACTCCTTCTATGATGCTAATGGATTACTGAGTAACTAGTCTTTTAACCAAGCAACGGCGTCGCCATTATCAACAAAAAATCTGACCTCAGCAGGCGTAAACCAGTTTGCCAATTTAGCCAACACTTCCTGCAGAGTCGTCTTGCCGACTATGGCTATTTTCTCGAAATGACGAATATGCTTCACCCCAAGTTTCAGATCATCCCAAGCAGCCTGTAGTTCCAAGCCATCCAACTCGGTCACATCCACTAAGGCGAAGATATCAGGATCTTTTACGCCCGCCAGTGCCGACTCCAACACTGGCACCATCATTTCGTAGTCTTGATGAGTTAAAGTACCGATGGCCTTAAAGGCAACAAAAAAATCATCATCACCATAGCGTTCAATACCAATCGTAATTCCGTGCTTTAACAATGCCATACATACTCCTTATGTAACAACCCTTGAATTAGTGTAAAAGCTAACGCCTGAATAAGCCGTGATCTTGCTCAAAAATACATCAGATAACTTGCACCATCTCACTAAGCAAGCTAGGATGAACCGACTAATCAGTCGGTACTGATTTAATAAAAGACTCAATCGAGACGATTAGTTAAATAAAGTACCGAATAAGACTCAGCCTACCATTTCCCTTGGAGCGACCACTATGAATATGGCCACCGAACAGCTTAATGCCTCGCCACTGACTCAATTGCTCCAACGCCAACGCAGCAGTTATTTAGCGACGCCGAATCCAAACTACGCTACGCGAGTGGAGCAATTAACTCGACTTAAAGCGGCCATACTGCAATTTAAAACGCCTTTAGTCGAAGCCTTAAGCCAAGACTATGGCCATAGATCGATTGATGACAGCCTAATATCAGACATTATGCCAGTCATCAACAACATCAATTACAGTTTGAAAAATCTAAAAAAATGGCTCAACCCCAGCGCTCGCCATGCAGGGCTCTTGCTCGCTCCAGCCAAAGTCACTGTGCATTATCAGCCTGTGGGGGTTATCGGCATCATAGTGCCGTGGAACTTCCCCGTCATGCTATCAATTGGCCCGCTAGTGACCGCCATCGCGGCTGGTAATCACGCCATGCTAAAAATGTCCGAATTCACCCCTGCGACTAACCAAGTGATCAAACAACTACTGGCACACGTCTTCGATGAGTCCCACGTGGCAGTTGTAGAAGGTGAAGCCGATGTCGCCGCAGCGTTTTCAGCCCTACCCTTTGATCATTTACTCTTTACCGGCTCGACCACAGTTGGCCGTCATGTGATGCGTGCCGCAGCCAATAATCTCACCCCAGTGACACTCGAATTGGGCGGTAAATCGCCAGTCATTATCGCCCCCGATATGCCGCTTGAGATAGCAGTAGAACGAATGATTTATGGTAAGTGTTTGAATGCCGGACAAATCTGCGTCGCACCGGATTATGTTCTATGTCCAAAATCAAAAGTGGATGAATTTATTGCCGCCTACCGAACTAAATTTAATGCCATGTACGGCGCGATAAACCACAACAAAGACTACGGCAGCATCATTAATACCCGTCAGTTTGACCGCTTGATGACAGTGCTCGACGACGCGAAAGCTAAGGGCGCCCATGTTATTTCGGCGACAGACGAAGCTATCGATAGTCAACATCGTAAACTCGCCACTCAGCTAATCACTCACACCAGTGAAGATATGCTATTGATGCAAGAGGAAATTTTTGGCCCATTGTTACCGATTATTAGCTACGACACCTTAGATGAAGCGATTCAGTACATCAACCAGAGAGCAAGACCGCTAGCGCTGTATGTGATGAGTTTCGATGAGCCAACTCAGCAAAAGATCCTCCAGCAGACCCATTCTGGCGGTGTGTGCATTAACGAAACTGTGTTTCATGTCGCCGCTGACGATGCGCCCTTTGGCGGAATCGGCCCGTCAGGAATGGGGCATTACCATGGCAAGGAAGGCTTTTTAACCTTCAGCCACGCTAAAACTGTGCTTAGCCGAGGCCGATTCAACACAGGCAAATTTGTGCACCCGCCCTACGGCACTGTTATCCAGCGCATCTTGATGAAGCTATTTTTACGCTAATCATTGGGGGATAAATCTTGAATCAGCCATTAACGCAGCAACCCATTAAAACCATGACAGATAAGCGCCAAGCCATTCTCGACACGGCCTTAGCGCTCTTTGTCAGCCAAGGATTTCATGGCACGTCCACCGCCTCGATTGCTAAGCAAGCAGGTGTAGCAACGGGCACCTTGTTCCATCATTTCCCTTCCAAGGAAGCCTTGATGGAATCTTTATTTCTTACAATAAAACAAGAATTTGCCGATGCCTTGCTGTTGAACACTCATAAGGGCAGCGATCTTAAGCTCAATGCCCTACAACTATGGCAAAGTGCGATTGATTGGTCGCTGGATAACCCTGTCAAGCAGCTGTTTTTTCAACAATATTCAATGTCGCCCATGATTGCCGCTAAGGTGCGCGATCAAGCGATGAACAGCATCTTAGGCTTTATTAGCGAACTGATTAAGCAAGGACAAATAGAAGGATTAATCGCCCACTATCCGCTGGAGCTGATGCTAGAAAACTGCCATGGCCAATATCTGGCGGCAACCCGATTTTTTATTGATAACCCGCACTTGGGCACGAATACAAGGTACCGCGATGCCAGTTTTGAACTGTTTTGGAAGGCCATGCAAGCGGGCTAACACCACACAGCCCACAATACTGCCAACGTCCACCCACTGCAGAAATTAATCCAATAAAAAACCGAGTCAGTTTAACTGGCTCGGTTTTCTTTTACGTCTTCACACAGATAGTGACTAAGAGATAAAGCAGAGACCTGCTTTCTGCGATATCTAACTCCAACGTCTAGCGTCTAACGTCTAACGTCTAACTTTGACTCAATTCCTGCGCTTTCTCTACTGGCTGGGTGACTTGAGTTGGACTCCAGTAGCCTTGCTTAATGCCCTTATCAATCAGCTCAGCGACCGCTAATTCAATGGCTTGCAACACGCAAAACTGTACTGGCTCGTTAGTGGTAAAACCGATTTCTGCCTCAGCAAGGCGATTTAAACTGGTGTAACGGAACAAGCCAGCGCGCATTTCTTGGGATAAAACACGTTTGCTGGTCGAAACCGACATCATCACTTTACCTGTGTGCACATCGACGGCGCGCAGATAAATGGTCACCTGATCTTCACGATACATTTCCGAAGCGCCAATGCCGTAGTATTCGACACCGCTACCGCCTGTGCTGGTGTTAGTCTCATAGCTAATGACGCCACCTTCGAGTAACAATCTGGCGGTGGATAATACGGGCACTTCATCGCCCTTAGTACCGCTCTGTTTATTACTAATTTTGCGCTCGGTCAGCAGGTTTTGTAGCCCTTCACGTTCCACTGGGGTAAACCATTTAGAATCGAGCAAGGTCTGCATCAACATAGAGGTTGCGCCCTGAGTCACCGCAGTCGAAAACGAACTCACGTTCGCCTGTGGTTTATATTGGCCAGTTTGATCGCGAAAGGAATACACGGCTACTGGGATGGGAAACTTAGGGCCAGGTTGAGTTTGTAGCCCACGCATCACCTCACTCAAGGGGTTAACCTCGGCAGGCGTGATATTTAAATCGGGTTTTGGGATCAAGCTACAGGCCGACATGCTTAACAGCAATAGACCCAAAAAGACTAAACGGGCCATTAGTTGATACCTCCAAACGTCGGCATTTCAATCACTGTGATTTCACCGGTTTCAGTATTCGTGATGGTCAACATCACGCCATTTCCTGTCGAGGCCACTTCAATACGAAAATCGCCAGTATCGTAAACGCCATCGGTGATTTCGCCATCAGCGACACCGCGGGTGATCGAGTTGATGATGTTACGCTCTAGGGATTCTTTAAAACGGGTAACAAAGTCCTTCTCGGTCGAGTTGGATTTATTGTCATTCTGCGCTTGGGCTTTATTTAATAGAAAAGCCCCATTTTGTGGATTGCCGCCAAAACTGGGATTCACTGGCGTGTAAATCAATTCAGTGGCTTGGCCACTGCTTGCCACACATAGCGTGACAAGGGCAAGTAACGTCCTGTATGTCATTATTATTATCCTAAAAGTCGTCCGATGTTCCTGAAAAATCACCTGTTATTGCATTGGCTCTGACTTGCGCTAAATAATCAATCGTGATCAAAATCGCCTGCTCTGCACTCTCTTTAACCGGATTTGCACGACGACCAAAATGGGTGGTGTAAATCCGTGTCCCGTTTACTTCTAAGGTTAAAACGGTTCCGGCCTGCGGAAACACAGTCTCGTACAGCGTCACGTTAAAGCCTTGGGTAAAGGGCAACTCGCGCCAATAGCTTGAGTAGTAGAAGCCAAAATCCTTACCAAACCGAGTCAAGGTTCTATCTATCACTAAACCACTAATTTCAATGTCGTTGTCGGCAAGAGTGATAGGGGAAGCCAGCAGCAGGAATGGACATAAAACGTAAGTAAGCAGACGCTGTTTTAACTGTTTCACTTATCCCTCCTTAACCTTTTAATCGAACCTTAAAACCGCCGCTAACCTCCGTTTTAACAACGGGAGTTTTAGCGTCAATTTTCGATAAAGCAGGTTAACAGGGTTAAAGATCTCCCGTCATTACGCTGGGGGGCAAATTAGCCCGAAGAGCTAAGGTAAAAAGGCAAAAATAGCCCATTTGGCTAATACGCAAAGAAGCCGTTAAGACCGGAGTCATAGGGTAAACAAACAAATGAAGAAGCAGTAAAGAATCCGCCTTCTTAGAAGGCGGCTTTGACTTGCCCCTGGAAGGGGCTATTCCAAGAACCTACATCATCTGCAACGACAATTGAGCCTCATGTTCCTGATCTTGTTTATCTTGATGGCGCA
>NZ_JALBYT010000022.1:0-80268 GCF_022690845.1 Shewanella sp. N2AIL
GTAATAATTTTTTAAGGATCGCCTCTTTACGTTCTGGTGAATACCGAGCCATATCGTTCTCTTTTGCCGCACCCTGTCTTTAAACATAATGATTATTTAGGGGTGACAACAATCCTGACACAGGGGGGAGATATGAAGTGATACAAAAAAATAACTTGAGCAAGGTCGCCATTTGTGTGGGGCTCGCTTTAACATCTAGCTCAGCTATAGCTGCAAACAGTTGGTTATCACGGGTCAATACTGTCACTGAACAGCAAGACAAATCCATTGTATCAGCAAACCATATGCAATCAGTTTCAGTGATGACTTCTGATTCTTCTAACGCTGTATTCGATATTACTGTGTCTTTGCACAATAATCCTGAAGGGAGTGATCAGAAAGCCTACGAGGAAATATTGGGTTATTTTGCCGATGGGGTATGTGAGCAATCGAACGGTGAACATAAGCTCGGAAAGATAAGTATTTTCAGAGAAAATAAGCATAGATCTAAATCTGACATTATTTGGGGCGAGCGTGAATGGCCGCGAGCAAATACTGCGGGCTTTGGCGCCAATGGTATGCATATTTGGTTTGGAGATGTTTTTCCAAATGGTGCAGGGCAAGGCAAAGATCACAATATGCTCACCGATACCCTGGGCTCTGGCTACACCTTGGCCCACGAGTGGGGACACTACGCCTATGGTGTGTATGACGAGTATAAAGGTAACGCGGTTTCCGGTGCAGCTAATGCAACGCTCACCACTGACGTGGCTACTGATTCCATCATGAGTAATCAATGGCAAGCAAGAAACGGTGATATGAAATGGTTGAATCATTCAACTGCGATTAATATTGGTGATGTAAACCGTACCGCACAGGGACGAGTGTATGGTAAGAGTGCTTGGGAAGTACTTACTCAAGACGTTAAAGACGACCCTAAATCTGGGCGGAAAACGGCTCAGCCAACTCGTACTCGATATACTACTTTGGCGAATAATGCGCCAGATGCTAATAATCCGGTAAAGAAAGAGTTACCCGCAGCGCAGTTTAGTTGTCGTGATCAGCTTGATTTTGTTTGGGTTGAAGGCGATATCGATATGCAGATTGTCATGGACCGTTCGGGTAGCATGTCTGGTTCACCTATCGATAACGCCAAGCAAGCCGCTAAAATACTTGTTGATGCGACTGCTGAAGGCAGTACTGCGATGGGATTAGTTTCATTCTCAGGCCGTTCGAGTGTTGAGCAAGATTTTGCGATGCAAAAATTGCCCAAGCCAGATAACGGTGTTAAACAAGCTTTGAAAGGTGCAATTGATAATATTTATGCCTATGGTTCAACGGCATTGTTCGATGGCAGTCAGTTAGCACTTGATAATTTATCGGCTTATCAGGCTTCGGCGGCAAGTGGCGCACCAGGTGTCGTTTTTGTGCTTGCTGATGGTGACGATAATAATTCTATAAAATCAGAATCCTCGGTCATCACTGCCTATCAAAATGCTAATGTACCAATTTTTAGTTTCGGTTATGGCTCAGCTTCTCCAACGGGTCCCTTAGTGACAATGGCCAATGCTACCGGTGGAAAATACTTTTCTTCACCAACAACACTCGCGGAAATTATCGATGCTTTTTTACAAGCAAATGCCATTGCCACTGATAACCAAAACTTAGTGTCATCAACGCTTAATATTGCAAGTGGCACGGGTGCAACCCAGAGTATTTATATCGATTCTGGTTTAGATAATGTCAATATTTTCGTAAACCATAAAGGCGGCGCTTCTGACCTGCAACTCACGCTAAAAGATGCTTCAGGTCATAATGTCAATGGCGTAACTTTCGATTGTTTACCTGTGTCTGGAGGGCAATCTTGTAGCGTCAATGTCCCTAATAGTCTTGTTGCCTCACTTGGTCATGGTGAGTGGCAACTTGAGTTAATAAACACAAATGCAAATCGTGCGCTAGATGCGACGGTCAATGTCAGTGCAGAGCCAAGTCTAGCGGGAAGTTATACTGTCTCTGTTGAGGGATTTGCTGGTAATGCTGTAAGTTACCCAAGCCCGATGATTTTAACGACTGCGTTAACCAAAGATAAACTTATCACTGGTGCTAATGTCATCGCTACGATCAAGGACCCAATGGACAACACGACCAACTTGGAAATGTTTGATAATGGCCAAGGCGGTGATGCGGTTGCAGGTGATGGTATTTACTCCGCCGTTGCACCATACAATCAGAATGGTATTTATCAAGTCGAAGTGAATGTTGATAACAAAGAAAGCAAGGCTAAATATACTGCCACAGGCCTATTTACACCCACATTAGACGGCTCTGAGCCAGTACAAGAAGCTTTACCTGCCATAACGGAGAATTTTGTACGTATTGCGAAAACCTCATTGGTTGTGAGCAATGTGCCTTATTTTGACAGTGATGGTAGCTATATCACCGCAATTAAACTCGATACGACCAATGCTGGTATCAATGGAGTGATTGACAGTGCTGGCGATCTTGATTTCTATGTCTTAGAAAATATAGATATGAGCAAAGACCTCGTTGTACGTGTGACAGACTCCAGCTTAGGTATGAAGCCAAAGTTAACCGTTTACAAATCAGACGCGTCTACGACAATTGTTGATAATGTTACCCTAGCAACAAATCCATCAGCGACAAACTATGTATTTTCAAAGCTAGCTAAGTCTGAATTGGAATCGACTTTATATGTTGTCGTTAGCCACGAAGATGACACAGCTGTTACGGGAGGATACCAAGTGAGTGCGGGTGAGCCTTTAAACACTGACGTCCCGCCGAACAATGTGCCAGTAGCCAACTCGGATGCTATGACAATTTGGGCTGGCCAAAAAGTGACAATTTCACCTTTGGCAAATGATACGGATGCAGATGGTGATACTTTAGTGATCGATAGCGTTACTACTGGATCTACTAAGGGGACTGTTGCGGTTTCGGGCAATGTTATCAGTTATGACTCAGGTAGTGCCTTTGCAAATGAAACGCCAGGCTCAACCGTATTAGATAGCTTTGCTTACATCATTACCGATAACAAAGGTGGCTTTGCTGAAGCTACAGTTGATGTCAGTGTTAAAATTAATACACCGCCAACAGCAACGCCTGATGCTATCAGTGTCAATGAGAATGCGACTGTTACAATATCGCCGTTAACGAATGACACTGATGCCGATGGTCATACTTTTACCCTCACGGCTAAACAAGCTAGCCTGAAAGGTAAGCTGACAGATAATGGCGATGGTACGTTTATCTACGATCCTAACGGTCAGTTTAATGATTTGGCCAAAGGTGAAACGGCCAATGAAATCTTTAGTTACACCATCACAGATGAAATTGGCGCGACAAGCACAACTGAAGTGACTATTAGTGTTGTTGGTCTTAATGCGGCTCCTGTTGCTGTCGCTGACACAGCGGTAACGACTAAGTCGGGCAACATACAAATTGCCTTACTTGCAAATGATACCGATGTTGATGGAGACACGCTTACTATCACAGCTATTGATGTTGGCTCTTTAAAGGGCAAGGTCACCAATAACAATGATGGTACTGTGACTTATAGCCCTAATGGACAATTTGGTCATCTATATCAAGGTCAATCTGCAACAGAGACTTTTAGTTATACCATCTCAGATGGTGATGCTGAAATGAAGGCATCTGTTACAGTGACGATCAATGGTGAAGGTCAAGCGCCGGTAGAACCTGAAAAAGAAGGTTCTTCAGGTGGTAGCTTGTCATGGCTATCATTGCTACTTGCACCATTAGCGTTTAGCCGCCGTCGAGTTAAATAAGACGGCATAGTGCGCAATAAAAAAGCAAGCTTAACCGCTTGCTTTTTTATTTTCTTAAATTCAGTCAACTCGGTTTGAGGTTCAGTATTTAAAGTGAAAGCTTTACCTTCCAGCTCCGCGTGTTTGCTATTCAAAACAGCGCGACAAAGATGTTATTTTCTAGCAAAATAGGCCAATTTTTTGTCTTAAATACAGCAATTTGGTGAGTTAAATGGCGCGTAAGGGAAAGGGTGAAAGCGAGTCGTATCGCAAGTTTATAGATGAACAGGCAAAGCAAGCTTATGAAGATCTTGTTAAAAACCAATCACCTAAAAAGGCATTTCTAGGGGCATTACTTGGTGTTTTCTTAGGTTTAGCCTTACTTATTCTCTTTGTTTGGAATGGGTTAGTGTTTTATTGGATGCTCTTTGTTCCTGCGGCCGTTATTGGTTACTTGGCCTGCAAGTTTGGGAAAATCTATGAGAGTAAGTATGCAAACATGGTGGGTGTGATTGGGCTACTAACCAATGGCATTGCCGTCATGACCCTGTATAACTTTGAAGCTCTTGCCTTATCATCTATTCCCATTAGCTTTTTTGTGACTCGGTATTTCGCCAAACTGAAATTGACTGAAGCACAGGAGAAGGGGATCTGGCGTAAGGAAATAGGTCAGTTGTAGCGAGTACTCAAAGTTAACGCCTGTGGTCTGTTTGGCGTGGTCAGCCGAGCTGACCGTAATTATACCTTTCAGCCGTAAAACGCTACTCAGTGTCGTTAAATTTGGCTCAATAGTAAGATATCCCCGCGACAAGGCTTGTCTATTGGCGTTTAACCACGTAAAACAGGCTTTTTGGCGTACCTCTATGTACCAAGTGTTAGGAGTAATTGAATTTGGAACACTTAGTGTGGGAGCTCGATCCTGTATTAATCTCGTTTATGGGACTAAAAATACATTGGTATGGAGTCTTGTTTGCTGTTGCTATCACTGCCGGTTTTCAGGTGATGAAGCGGATTTATATCAAGGAAAACCTCGATGTCGAGTCCCTTGATAATCTACTGATTTATTGTGTGGTTGGCATCATAGTGGGCGCGCGTTTAGCCCATTGTATTTTTTACGATCCGGCTTATTACTTTGCCCATCCGCTTAAGATTTTGGCGATTTGGGAAGGTGGACTCGCCAGCCACGGTGGGGGTTTAGGGGCGATTCTGGCGCTGTATTATTACCAACGCAAAGTGAAGCTGCCCTTCCTGTTTTTGTTGGATAGACTCGCGATCGCCACCGCCATTTTTGGCTTTTTTGTGCGTATGGCGAACTTTGCCAACTCAGAGATTTTAGGCGATCCAACAACACAACCTTGGGGCATTATATTTGCCCGTGTTGATATGTTGCCAAGGCATCCGGCGCAGCTTTATGAGGCTTTTGCCTATTTGGCTATCTTTGTCGCGCTTTATGCTCTGTATCAATTTACGCAGATTAAACAACGGCATGGCGCGATTTTTGGCTTGTTTCTGGTGTCGGTGTTTAGTGCGCGAATTGCGATTGAATCGATTAAAGTCAGCCAAGCGGCTTACTCTGAATCTGTGCTAAGTGCGGGGCAACTTCTCAGCTTACCGTTTTTAGCCGTAGGTATAGTCTTGTTGTTTTTGGCGTATCGAAAGAAAGCCGTTTAAGTCAGAATATCAAACGGTTTAAAAAGGCTTTCTATCTAGATAGAAAGCCTTTTTTATGAAGGAATTAATCATCAAGGATGACGTTAGGCTGTCTTCACTATATTGCTCACTTGCACCATGGCATCCCGTGCGGAGCGGCTCACTCCCGAGAGTTGGAAGAATCCATGGATCACCCCAAGATAGCGGCGGCAGTGGGCATTCACGCCAGCCTCTAATAGATGCCTAAATAGCTGTTCTCCTTCATCGACGAGCGGATCAAATTCTGCGGTGATGATATGGGTTTCGGGCAGTCCCGCTAGGTCAGTGCTTCGCAGCGGACTGGCTTCGGCATCGGTTCTGGGGTGCCAATCTAAATACAGATCAAATCCAGTGAGTAAGGTATCGCGGGTAATAATATATTTCTCGCCATTGTCGCTATAGCTTTGGCTTTTAGCAGTGGCATCGAGCATTGGATAGATAAGCACTTGTTTTTGTGGCAACCATTGCCCTTTGGCTTTTAAACGTAGGCAAGTGACTAGGGCTAAATGGCCGCCAGCACTGTCGCCCATCAGGGTGATATTGGTTTTATCGCCACCCCATTGTTGGCAATGCTCATAAATGACCTCGGCGGCATGGCAGGCATCGTCGTGGGCAGCGGGGTAAACATGTTCAGGGGCGAGACGATAGCTCACCGCAATCACCAGTGCGCCAGCATCATTAGCAAGTTTACGCAGTTGTTGATTGTGGGTTTCAACGCCGCCACTGACAAAACAGCCGCCATGGTAGTAAATGACAACGGGTAAATCGTTTGCCGCAGAGGGTTTGAACAGGGTTAATTCTGCGCCATCGATGGAAACTGCGCGCACCTCGAACACGTCTTCCGCTTCACCTGCGAGTACCGTGCCGGCGATATAACCTTGTCTACGTTGCTCAATGGTCTGCTCTCGCACCGATGGACAACCCGCCGTGATAAACTCGCTAACCAATTGTTTAATTCCCTCTTCTAAATAGAGTTGGCTCATTTAATCTTCCCTCATTTTTCAGTGTGCTTAGCAGTTCTGCAATGGGCTGAGTTTATCGGCAGTTTAATTGAAATGGTAGCCGCAGTGATGAGAAGCAATAGCGGATTAGCAGCATTGACATGATTTCTGCCAGTAACTATTTTTGCTCAATTTGTTTTTGCTCAGATTGTTGTGCGCACTCTGGCTCTGTACTCATTGATTAGATGCTTGTTAGCCTAAATTCACACACTGTGATGAGTCCTGTTTTTAGCTCTGCCATCAACTCATTAATGAATACGGTTGCAGTCGGCATATTTTCAATATTACAGATTGAGTTGTATGGCGACTTGTAAGAAAATTACCAACTCAATTGACCATTAGGCTGGATGCGCTTAAATTTCCGCCTGATTGTGTGTTAGTTAGCACTAGGTTGTCTATTTGTGAAAGTTGCTTTCAGTCTCTTGGCTAAAATATAGGTTGCCAAGATACCGTTTGAGCGACATTGAGCCAGCGCTCACATCGTTATCCGTACTCTATTTGCAGGAATTCTTCGTGGCTAAAGCACCCAAAACATTGCAACAACGCATGAGCATAGTTGCCCTCACTTGGCCGATTTTTGTCGAGACCTTGCTGCAATCACTGCTTGGGATCAGCGACATTTTTATGCTCAGCCACTATTCCGATAATGCGGTTGCAGCGGTGGGACTCACGACTCAGCTGATGTTCTTCATGATGGTCATGTCCATGATGGTGAGCACAGGTGCGAGCATTTTGATTAGCCAGAACAATGGCGCAGGCCAGTCGCAACAGGCTGTCGATATCGGGGTGGCAAGTGTCGCATTAAGTTTAGGGCTCGCCTTGATCATGGGCGCCTCTATGTTCTTCGGCGCCAAGGGGATTATCGGCCTGTTTGCGCTTGAACACGATGTGGCGGGCTTTGGATATGACTACTTAGTGATTTGCGGCAGCTTGAGTATAGGCTTGGTCATGAACATCGCTTTTGCCGCGATTTTAAGGAGTTACGGCTTTACCCGCTCGGCCATGTTAGTCACCTCAAGCACAGGCTTGATGAACGTTATCGGTAACTATATTGCCCTGTATTCTCCCTTTGACTTGCCTGTTTATGGGGTAACAGGGGTGGCAATTTCCACCGTCACCAGCCAGATCATCGGCGCTGTGATCATGCTGATGGTGATCCGCTATAAAAAGATCCCGCTGCCACTGCAACGGCTTAAATTATTACCGCGCAGCACCTATTGGAGTGTGATGCGTATCGGTCTACTCAATGCCGGTGAGATGTTGTCTTACAATGTGGCGCAGATGACCATCATCTATTTTATCAGTCAAATGGGGACTTTATCGCTCACGGCTTATACCTATGGATTAAACATCAGCCGGTTTATTTATTGCTTTGCGGTGGCGCTCGGGCAGGCGACGCAAATTCAGACCGGATACTATGTTGGCAAACAATGGTTCGATGAAATCACCGCGAGAGTGCAACGTTACTGTCTGGTGGGGTTTATCGCTTCGCTGGCCATAGTCTTAGTCTTCTACTGGCAGCGATTCACTATTGTTGGCTGGTTAAGTGAGAACGAGGAAGTCATCCAACTGACGGCGTTATTACTGGCAGGTTCTATCGCGCTTGAAACGGGGCGGGTGTTTAATCTGGTGATTATCTCGGCATTAAAAGGGGCGGGTGATGTGGCGTTCCCAGTGCGGGTTGGCCTCTTTAGCATGTGGGGCATAGGGGTATTATTGGCTTGGTTCTTTGGCCTTCACTTAGGCTATGGCGTACTCGCCGCTTGGCTGGCAGTTGCGGCAGATGAATGGATCCGCGGCCTGATTATGGTGTATCGCTGGCGCTCGTGCCGTTGGCAACGTTTTACTCGCATACCCGCTGCGACTGCAGTGTAGTTTTGGTGAGGTGAATTGGAAGCGCAGCAAACATAGGCTGCGCTTTTTGTTTGATAAGCTTAACTTTGCTGCTTCAACAAGGTACGGCACAGCTTGATAAAGTCCGATGATGTGACGATACCGAGCACCTTTTTATCGACATCGACAACGGGCAAGCAGCCGAGTTTGTTTTCGATAAAATATTCCACCACCACAGTTAAAGGTTCGTCGGCGGTAAGATGCTGAAAGTCTTGGTCCATCACGGTTGTGATCGGCGTGTATCGCTCCTTACGATCGAGCGCGCCTTGGCCGTATTTATTCAACATAGTCATCACGCTGGCGATCATCTTTTTATGGGTGAGTACGCCAACGAGGGTGCCATCAATTTCAGAAATCACAGGTAAGTGGCGTACGCCACGGGTTTGCATCAGATGGTGGGCATCTTTCAAGCTGGCGCCATCGCTGATGCAGATGACTTGATCACTCATAATATCGCTGACTTTCATTGTTAAATTCCTTTTCTTGCCATTCTTAGGCGTGCATTTAACACGCTGCGTTAGCCTGCACCGATGTTAGCAGCTTCCTTGTTCGCTGCGCCAGCCCTGCTTAAATAAAGTACGCCATTCAGTATAAGTATTTGAATTGATAGAAATCATAAAAGGCTGACAAAGATGTCACAAATGTGTAACAGTGATGTCTCACAATCGGGGTCTCATTAGACCTCATACCAGTGAAGCCTTTTCTAACAAGGAATAATAATAATGAATCGTACCGTAACTCGTCGTGACTTTTTGGCTATGTCGGCCAAAGGTGTTGGCGTTGCTGTGATCTCTTACGGCTTGATGGGCTGTAGTGATAGTAATGATGATAATTCTGTACCTGCACAATTTTTACATGGGATTGCCAGTGGCGATCCTGCTATTGACGCTGTTATCCTTTGGACCCGTGTCACGCCTGAGTCTGAGGGCGATGTAAAAGTGAGCTGGCAAGTGGCAAGCGATGCGGCCTTTAGTCAATTAGTGACTACGGGTGAGATGGTCACTAATGCAAGCCGTGACTACACGGTTAAGATTGATGCCCGCGGCTTACGTGCTGGCCAAAACTATTTTTACCGCTTTATGACAGGTGACAAAACCTCAGCCGTGGGTAAAACCCGTACTCTGCCTGAGGGCGATGTGAGTTCTGTCAAATTGGCGGTGATGTCCTGTGCGAACTTTCCAGCTGGATACTTTAACGTCTATGAATTAGCGGCGGCGCAGGATGACTTAGATGCCGTGGTGCATTTAGGCGATTACATCTATGAATATGCCCGTGGCGGTTATGCCAGTGAGCATGCTGCAGAGCTTGGCCGAGAAGTCTTACCGGCCACTGAGTTGCTGACGTTGGGCGATTATCGCACCCGTTATGGTCAGTACCATACCGATGCGAGCCTGCAAAAGTTACACGCGAAAGTGCCTTTTATCACGGTATGGGATGACCACGAAGTGGCCAACGATACTTGGCGTGATGGCGCTGAGAATCATAACGAAGGCGAAGGCGATTTTGCCGTCCGCAAAGAAGCGGCACTGCAAGCCTATTTCGAGTGGCTGCCTATTCGTCCATGGCGCGAAGGGAACCATGAAGAGATTTACCGCAGCTTCAGTTACGGCAATCTTGTCGACCTGCACATGCTCGATACCCGTGTATTGGCCCGTGATAAACAGCTCGATTATGCCGACTATATGGATCCCACAACGGGTTCGTTTGCGGGTGAGCGTTTCCTTGCCGATGTGACTTCGACCACTCGCACTATGCTGGGTCTGACGCAATTGTTATGGCTGCAGGGCACTCTGCTGCAAGCAACGGGCAAGTGGCAGGTGTTAGGGCAACAGATTTTGATGGGCAAGATGTCATTGCCGGCGGCGATTGCGACTCAGCAGATGAGCATTCCCCAATATGCCATGTTAGGTGCGTTAGCTAAGTTAGCAGCGCGTGCGGCGGCAAATGATCCCACGCTGACCGCCCAAGAGTTGCAATATCTTCAAGCTAATCAAGCCTTATTAACCCCAGAAGTTATCGCACTGCTGCAATTACCGGCCATTCCATACAACTTAGATGCTTGGGACGGTTATGCCTATGAGCGTGAGGTGATTTTAGGTACGGCTAAATCGAAAAACCTCAACCTAGTCGTGATTGCGGGTGATACCCATAATGCCTGGGCTAACGAGCTTAAAGATGTGAATGGCGATACCGTTGGGGTGGAGTTTGCGACCAGCTCAGTGTCTTCACCAGGTCTTGAGTACTATTTGAATCTGCCAGCTGAGCAGATCCCTGCGACTGAGGCGGCGATCGTCGAGTTAGTGCCAGATCTTAAGTACGCTAACTTAAGAGATCGCGGCTTTATGACGCTCACTTTCACCGCTGATGAGGTGCGCAGCGACTGGCATTATGTGGATACCATTCTATCGAAGGATTTCCAAGCGGCAACGGCACGTGGTTATAGTGCCAAGGCAAAAGTGGGCGAGCATGTGATTATCCCTATCGTTTAACGCAGGTATTTATTTGCTGTTTTTAGGCCACCTTAGGGTGGCCTTTTTGTTGCTTTTGCCTAAAAAGGTAAAATAAATGTCTGTTGTCACGCAAGTTCTTACTATTACTGCAGCACATCGCATTTTTTTGGTATAAAATTCGCTCCCAAAATTCGGCGGCTGCCTACACTTGCTAAGGCAAAGCTGTTTTAGTGTTTTGGGAACCTTTACCCGCCGAACAGACCTTACAGGGGTCATAAGCTTTTGCTTTAACGACCTAAGAATAAAATCAATGTGATGGGGACTGTGTCATGTCAGAAAAGTATTTTGTTACCGCGCAGCAATTGCTGGAAGATTCATTTTTATTAGCTTCGCAAGTGTATGAGAGTGGCTTTCGTCCGCAGTTTATCGTGGGTATTTGGCGTGGCGGCGCTCCAATCGGGATCGCGGTACAGGAATTTTTCGACTTTAAACAAGTTGAAACCGATCACATTGCCGTGCGTACTTCTTCCTATTATGGGATTGGTACCGACAAGCAAAGCAAAGAAATCAAAGTTCACGGCCTGCATTACATCGTTGAAAATGCGAACGCAAGCGACGGTTTATTGATTGTGGATGATGTGTTTGACTCTGGCCGCAGTATCCATGCATTAAAAGAAAAACTCGGTCAGTTGATGCGCCTGAATATGCCAACCGATATCCGTATCGCTTGCCCTTATTACAAGCCCAAAAATACCGCCGTGCCTTTAAAGCCTGACTATTACATCCATGCCTCTGAAGACTGGTTAGTGTTCCCGCATGAAGTCACAGGTTTAACGCCGGAAGAAATTGCCGAAGGCAAGGGCGATTTAAAGAATATCCAGCACCTGTTTAAATAGCTCGCGGCGAGATATAGATTATTTTCGCAATAAAAAAATGCGTTAACGATTAATCGTTAACGCATTTTTTTTTCTATATCGATGACTTATAAATCCATACAGTTAGCATAGTAAGTCACTGTGGCGGGCCAGTCGGAGAACACTCCAATCACGCCGACATCTTTCGCCAGTACATCAAGTAATTCAAAGGTATCGCCTTCGTTATCTATCGCTTCGGTAATGCTTTGATAGTAAAAGCCGCCGCCATTTTTTAATAATCCAGAACGTTCCAGCGACCAAGTGATGATCTTAAGCCCAGCGCCTTTGGCGGCCTTAGCGTATTCCGAAGGGATGATCTTTTTGTCCGCATCTAAGGCGACTAAAACCCAGAGTGGCGGTGCGATAATTTCGACGCCTTGGGTCTTCAAATCCGCCATTGATGGTGACCAAGTGGCAGAGTTTTGCGGATCGAAAGCGCTGTTATAATCGTATCTGTCATCGAGAAATACGGCTTGTTTCGCAAACTCAGGTGCATTGGCAACCCAATATTTGATGTCATCTAAGATAAATGATTGAGGGAATACTTGCGAAGCATCGACGCCTGCCGCCGTGTATTCATCTAACATTTTTTGTGCGTAATCCTGCTGAGTAAAACCATCGAATGGCATAGATACGCTGGCGGCTTTGAGCTCTGGCGTCATCTTCACACCAGCTTTTTTAAACATTTCAATACTTTCGGCGTGGGTCATCAAGGTGCCATTGCCAGCGTAGAGATCGGTGCGCCAGTTTGGAGTACCATTGATGAATTCGGCCGCAGTGGTCGCTTTAGGATTGCTGCCTTCCATCTTACCCTTGAGGGTTTTAAATTCGGCGAGGGTGATATCGCTGGTGCAACAGGTCGCCGATGCACTGACGCCATTGGCTGCATCGGCTGGAGTGAATGGGCTCGAACATTTATTAGCCAGTTCAGGCACGGCTAAAATGTTGGTCGTGCTGGCAAGATCGCACTGTGAGTGGCGGCACACTAAGGCTTTATCGGCGGTGAAGGTGACATCACATTCAACTATGCCAGCGCCCGAATCGATAGCAGCTTGGTAGGATTCCTTTGTATGCTCAGGGAATTGCATTGGTGCGCCACGGTGACCGATGGAAAACTCGCTGCGATAAAAATTGTCAGTGGTGCATTGTTCTAAGCGGGTTTTAAGTGTGCTGTCTTGCATTTGACGCACGAGGAATAAAGGTCTTTCTCCCACTTGAGCTGGAACAGGTTTGCTGGCAGGTGGCGTGACTTCTGTGTTGTTATCGTCACTATTGCAACCAGCTAATAAAGCGCTGGTGGCAATTAACAGGCCGAGTGAGAGCGACGAAATAGGGCGTAGTTTCATCAGATTTACCTATGAGTAATGATGTAAATTATTAATATTAATCAGAAACTCTAAAGTGTTAATGTGACTGAAAAAGCCAATTTTTATGACATAAACAAGAATATATACCGTTTGCACGACGATTATCTAAAGCACGCTAGCTAGCGATAAACAGCCATCGATAGAGGATGAGCGGGATATATGCGCAGTGTTGTTTTAGACTTGAGAATTGACTCCACTGGGCGAGTCGATGAAACTGGCATGAATATTTTCATCTGGGCGATCTTTCTGGGCCGAAATCAAGTACACTGCGCTCCTTTTGTTTTATGATGAGCGTTTGGTTCGCTTGATAAGACAAACGTGACAAGCATCATTTAGGAAATAGAGCAGAATGAGCAAGGGCAAAAAATACGATTTTCGCGTGACACAGGGCGACAAAGGTTGGAAAACTGAAATCACTCGTCGCATGACATCAACTAAAACAGTTGTGTCTAAGAGCCATGATGGTTTTGCGACCGAAGCCGAAGCGCAAGCTTGGGGCTTGACTGAATTACAAGTGTTTTTAGGCACGTTAACTGAGCGCAACAAACGTCGTTCAGAGAAACAAGCTAAAGCAAAATTAGCGGCAGCATTAGCGGCTGAAGCGGCAACCGATGCCGAAGATCTTGATGAAGATGATTTCGACGAAGAGTAACACTCATTCGTTCAGTATTGTCTTATCAAGCTAGTGTGATTGTTAGGGCGCGCATGACGCGTTCTGAAACGTCACTCTGGCTATAAATAACAAAAGGCGGATCTTAGGATCCGCCTTTTGTGTTTTTGTCGCTCAACCTCTTTGAGCTTATCAACTCATTTTTCCTGTTCACTCCGCACGTTTTGGTCGATTGAGAGCCGTTATCGCTATAGTCTTGTTTTTAGCGAGTTTCAGCGTTATTGCGTATTCTATACCATTAATAAATAACGATAATTATTATCATTTGGTTTACTTGGATTCGGGTCTGTGCTCATATGTAGAGAATTCGAACACACGTTTAATTTTATTAAGGTAAGGGAACACCTATGAAACTACTTCAATCCAGTTTATTGCTGTGTTTGTCGGCTTCGGCAACCATGAGTTATGGCCAAGCCTTAGATGGAGAGGCGTTACGCTTGCTACAGGCGTCGCTAAAGGATTCGACTTTGGATGCACAAGCTCAGTTAACCAATACTAAGCGGGCATTGGCGTTAGATTTGAGCCATCAATATGCGCAGCTTGCGCCTATCTTACAGACTGAAATAAACCAGTATCAGTTGGCAGTAAATGCCGATGACATTCTGTCTCAGCATAGGCTCAATGATAATGTGATCACCAAAGCCGATGCGTCGATTCGCCGAGTGAAAGGCTTAAGTGCCAAAGCAGATTCTCTGGTGCAAGTGCGTCTGGCGGATGAAACCATGTTAACCCCATGGCAGCAAGGTGAGTCTCCTTTATTTGCCTATGAGCCCGATGGTGACGAGCGTCAGTGGGATTATATTGAAGCCTTTGATATTCATGGACAAGTGCATCAATTAGACGTGTATAACCTACCGCAGCAGCCGGTGTTTGTGGTCGGTATCGACAGTAAAAAAGCCTTTGTGGCTGGCTTAGAGGTGATGCGGGCGACATTTGCCGAAGCACAATCGGCGAAAAAAGATGGCGCGCTACTGAGCCGTGCGCAAACACAGGCGGTGGCAGACAAGCCGATTTCAACCACAGTGATCAAACAAATATCCTTAAAGGATGACCATGAGCCGTGGATTTCTGGTCGTGCCGAGATTTACGGCATAGTGACTGGGGTTGACCCGAGCCGTGAAGAACCTGTGCTCGATATCGTCGAAATGCCCTATTTAGATTATGCGGATACGACCTATTATCCGAATCAAATCATCATCCATTGGGAGCGTTATCGTTGGGCGGCTGCGGACATGATCCTAATGGAGCATGACGATGGCACTAACTATAAAGTGTTGGCCACTAAGTTGTTGGAAGCGGCGGAGCAGATCTTAAAGTCGATCCCCGATCCTGAAGCTCAGGGTTATGCGCTGATCCCACAAATCACCAATGGTATTTTAAGTGTGATGCCTGATGCTTGGTTCACCAATGACGATGACTTTGTCGACGTGTATTACACCTTACTGGAAGGGGTTGAATATCCTAACTTGAATGGCGCTAACGGTAATGCGATGACGAGCTTTGCGCCATTAGTTATCCAACCAAGGCCCTGATGAATTATTGCGGCTAAATGCAATGGCTGGAATGTAAAAGCGGATCCTAAGATCCGCTTTTGTGTTTTTATCACTTAACTTTAGGCTAAGCCATTCACCTTAAGCTTTTAGCTTGAAACTACCTTGCATAATCGCCCAGTGACCTGGGAAGCTGCAGAAGAATTGGTAAGCTTCGGTAGCGCTCATGCCAGCAGTGCTAAAAGTAATAGATGTTGATTCGCCGCCGCCCACTAATGGCGTGTGAGCGATAACGCGAGTATCACCCGCTTTAACATAGGCTGCATCAGGACCGGCACTCATACCTTCAGTTGCGACGGCTGACATATCGGCTGCCTTAGTTAGTACCCAGTTATGGCCCATAGCTGCTTTTGGCAAAGTGCCTGTGTGGGTTAAGGTTAAGGTCACTTCTTTACAGCTTGCAGGTACTGACAGCTCTTTAGTGTCAAATTGCATTGCATCAGTGGCGGCAATTTTCAGTTCACATTCGTTGGCACTCGCTTGGCTAGCGAATAATAATCCTAGGCCGATTAGGCTAGTGCTGGTCACGTTACGTAAAGCTGTGCTTTTTGCTTTCATCTGGTACTTCCTTAGTTGAACAAGGGTAGCCGAGTCCTTTTGACTCGGACATGCGCCTACCAGAATAAGCAATCTTCATTAAATGGGAATGAAATCAGCGTGTAAATTATGTATATGCAACTTTCGTTTGAGTACTGCATTCTCTGTGACTGCAAAATTCTGTAACGGCAAAATCGCTTGCGGTACACATAGACGAGCGAGTACTTAGCTGGAACCAACTAAATACTCGCGGATTATCATTAATGGCTTTGATTTATAGCTTTGATTTATAGCTTTGATTTATAAATGATAATTTAGAAAGTATGACTCAGGGCGTCTAACTCAAAGTCGCTTACTTTTTTTAGTACGAAAGCTCCTGTCGATAGGGGATAGCACGCTGTGCGCCTTGGCGAGTCACAGTAATGGCACTGGCCGCATTAGCAAATCCCACGGCGGCGGCAATCGACATGCCTTCGCTCAAGCCAACGACTAAGGCGCCGTTGAAAGTATCTCCTGCGGCGACTGTGTCTATGGCTTGCACTTCAAGCGCGGGCACTAGCCCTGTAAAACCTGGGCTGCTGATATATGCGCCGCGACTGCCTAAAGTGATCACCACAATCCCTACACCTTGCTGGTGGAGGAGCTGCGCAGCCATTTGGGCATCATCGAGATGATTTATTTCAACCCCTGTTAAGGCTTCTGCTTCTGTCTCATTAGGCGTAATTATATCTACCCACTTGAGACAGTCTTGCCCAAGTGCCGTCGCTGGAGCGGGATTTAATACCGTCGTCACACCAAGATTTTTGGCCATTTGTAATGCTTTTGCCACTGTGGCTGCAGGCGTTTCTAGTTGAGTCAAAAGGAATTGAGCATGGGAAAACAGAGCATAGTGATTTTCTAAATCATCGGGTGAAAGAGTGGCGTTGGCACCCGCAGCAACACCAATGGTATTTTCACCGTTGTCACCGATAAAAATCATCGCGGTACCGGTACTCTGCTCCGCTATTTGGCTAATTCCTTCTGTACTAATGCCATCTTTAATCCAGCTTTGACGCATATCATCGCCGATACTGTCTTGGCCGAGGTGGCAGATAAAGTCAGTGCGGGTGCCTGGTTTGGCTAAGCGCGCGCAGGCGACGGCTTGGTTGGCACCTTTGCCGCCCAGTTCGAGGCGATAATCTCGGCTCATTAAGGTTTGCCCTGCAGCGGGCAGGTACTCAAATTTCATCACATGGTCGGCATTTGCACTGCCGATAACGAGTATCTGGTTCATAGAAAACTCACTGTTATTTTCATCTGCGATTGAGATAAGTTGGATCATAGACACGTAAACTGTCTACCAGTAAATCGACAAAACCGAGTCTGTCGAGCCCAAATAGCACAGTCGCATTGGCGGGTTTGCCTGTGAGTTGATAGCGATCAACCACTGTCATGCCTAAGGTCAACTCGCTTTGGGTTTCAATCCCGACCCAGCAATCTTGTGCCTCAAACAGTTCAGGTTTGAGCAACCAAGCTATAGTACAAGGGTCGTGCAATGGCGCGCCAATGAAGCCCCATTTAGGATCTCTGTGGTAAATCATAAAGAAATCCAATAACTCGGCGACGCACTGAGCAATTGGATTTGGGATGGCGCGAATCCGTTCTATATCTTCATCCATGATTTGCGCTTGATGGGTCACATCGAGCCCGCACATCGTAATGGGAATGCCTGACTTAAAGACGATATCGGCGGCTTCGGGATCGACAAAAATATTAAACTCGGCAGCTGGTGTCCAATTACCGACATCCGCGGCGCCGCCCATCAGCACAATACGTTCGATTTTAGGGTGCAGCTCACTATGACTCGCCAGTAAAAGGGCTATGTTAGTCAGCGGCCCTGTGGGCACTAAAGTCACTGGCTGTGTGCTTTGGCGGATTTGCTGCGCCATCAGTTCAACGGCCGTTATGGCTTGTGGGCTGAAGCTAGGTTCAGGCAATGCTGGGCCATCGAGTCCTGTCTCGCCGTGAACATTGTCGGCGATAATCAGTTCACGTGTTAGCGGCTTAGTGGCACCGCCCGCGACTGGGATATCACCACGGTTTAACAGGGTTAAGATCCGCAGTGCGTTGTTGAGGGTTTTATCTGGGGTTTGATTGCCAGCGCTAGTCGTGACGGCAAGGGGAACGAGGTCTGGGTGAGCTAAGGCTAAGATCAGCGCGATAGCATCGTCATGGCCGGGATCGCAATCAAGAATGATGTGACGAGTCATACTGTTACTCCTTTAAACAGCGGTACTGGATGCTTAGAATAGCATGCCATAAGTTAGGCGCTAGCCTGTGGAGGGCACTTGCAGAGTAAACTGTGAGCATTTTCGTCTTTTTATCAACAAGCTGCTAGAATTCTGCCCATTTTTGACATTAGGCGATGTTGGGTTATTCCATTTTCGCTCTGTCTGCTGCACAACATTGAATGACATCTCCAAGCAAATACAAGGAAATAAGTAATGCTCACTCATCGAATCACTTGGCCTAAGGCTTTACTCGCGGGCATGGTTGCCATGCAGATCTCTGGCTGTAGCGAGCCTCAACCTATGGCCATTATTGAAAGCAATAACGAGTCATTGCTGCAGTTTGATAACGGTAAACTCATCCAATTTAAGGAAAAACCGAGTCCGCAGTATCGTCATATTCCCTGTGATTTACCCGCAGTAAATACCGTTGTAACAAATGATATGGCAGTGGCTGCTATCACCCCCAATGGTGATGTGGTCACTTGGGGTAATAGCTTTAGTGGCGGCGATAGTCGCGAAGTGACTGCGGAGCTTAAACAGGTTAAACAAGTCGTGCCTGTAAAGGAGGGGTTTGCCGCCCTGCGTGAAGATGGCACTGTGGTGTACTGGGGACGAGCAGGGAAACTGAGCCTCGACAAAGCCCTGCAAAGCCGTATGACAAACATCACTAAACTCTATGCCAACCGTGAGGCGGTAGCCGCACTCGATGCCAGTGGAAAAGTGCACACTTGGGGTTATGGGCCCGAAGGCGGCAATAGCCAACATGTGCAGGATAAACTGTTTGATGTCGTGGATATTTTTGCTGAAGGACGAAGTTTTACTGCTCTTAAAAAAGACGGCAGCACTGTGATTTGGGGGCAAGTTGAACGTTCAACCAATATGAAAAAGCTGCTGCCGCAGTTAATGGATGTTGTGCGTGTTGAGTATACCCAAGGGACCTATGCCGCTTTGAAAAAGGATGGCAGTGTCGTGACTTGGGGGCAGAGTAGCGATATTTACCCTATTCGCAGTGCGCTACAGGATGTCGCGAGTATTACGTCAAATAGCTGTGCTTTTGCAATCTTAAGTCCAACGGGTGAGGCGCACTTTTGGGGCAATGAAACGAACTGTGGTATCGATTGGCTCAAACAAACGGATATTAAAGGCGTGAACAGTATTGTCAGTGTTGGCACGGGATTTTTGTTGCTGCGTGACAATGCCGTACCGCAAATCCTGGTCGATGACAGTGACTACGCCTATCTATATGGTTTTCACTATGCTCAAGATATTCTTAATCGGTATTGGCAGGAGGGAAGCAAGATCACCCCAGGTTCGGCATCATTTGTATTTACCCGTCCTGACGGCAAAGTCGTGCCAGTAGGTTATAGGGCTAACCTAGACAATGTTGAGAAGCTCATAGCGCGTATTCCACGATTAACTTGGTTAGCGAGGGCGGGTGAGGGGTATGTCGGGATCAGTGAAAAGGGGGAATGGGTCTCTTGGTCGATGAATAACGAGATGTTCGCTAAATCTCCGCTACCGCCTGCCGATTCGTTGGTGATAAAGCCGCTGGATTTTACCCCTGTTGCCCAATGCGAAACGCCAGAGCAACGGCAGGTGATTCTGAGTCAGGAAAGGCCTAAACCTGAAGTGAAAATGTGGTTGTTTAGTGAATAGCACTAACCTCTTTGCCGCTATTGTGCTGATAAACGGGATATTTCCCTGTTATTCAAGTCGTGATAGTGATTATTTCTTTTAAAGTGGCAGTTAATATAACTTTTTGACTGTTTTCAGCGAAGGTTCTTCGTTAGAATGCTGGGTGTTTTCTGTTCAATTTCATGATGTCGTATTAATTATAAGTGCGATACAAGGATGATAAGTATGAAATTAGCATTGTGTTCACCTATTGGATTGTTTCAAGGTGCCAGTGTGTTATTACTCTGCAGCTTAATTGGCTCAGAGCCAGTTCAAGCCACATTAGATATAGCTCGGAGCGAAAGCGGCGCAGCTCATACCCATGTATTGCCGGTATTTGGTCAGCAATTAGGGTTCAATCTGCCTGCGGGCTGGAAGCAGGCTTATCATGAGGAGCAAGCTGGCATGTTTATGGCAGAATATGTGCCTGAGCAGGAAGCATTAACCCAGTGGAGTGCACTATTTTGCGTGCAGGGCTTTAAGGATATGGCCGAGAGTATTAGCCCTGAGCGTTTTTTAGATGCGATGGCCCAGACCTATAAATCGACCTGTGACGGCGAAGTGGTGTACCAGAAGCTCGGCGACACTGAAGTTGATGGACATGAGGGATTTAAGGCTATTTTAGGCTGTACAGCCATGCCCAATATCCACAATGTCACGCAAGTGAATCCCAAAGCCTATGCTTCAACTCCTCAAGGGGAAATTGGCTACTATACGGTTGTCAGTGGCAATAAAGATTTGTATCTACTGCATAAGTCGATGCGAGGTGCCGTTTTTTCTGCCGATAAACCACCACTGCAGGCAGATAATAGCCAAGATTTTATCTCCGCTTTAGTCCCATTCTCCTTGAAGTAGACTGTAGATGTTCGCTTGAGTTTGATGGACTTTCATCCGTATAGACGTCTATAATGCGCGCGCTCAGGCTCTATAATGTGCTGAGCCTTAAGGGAGTATCGCTGTTTTATTGATGGCTGTGCCCTATGAATCAAATTTTTAGTCAACCTTCTGAGGTGCTTGCGTGCGAAAGCCGCGAGATAATCGGGAAGCCAGTGAAATTCTGGCACTGCCCCCGCAACGGTAAAAGGTGAGAGAAGACCGCGTTTGATTGGTGTGTTCAAGACAGAACCCGATAGTCAGAATGTTAAAGGTCAGTCTCGCGTTAATTCTATTTTTACGGATTAACATAGCCTAAGTCCGGAGACCGGCCCTAAAGGTGTTTTTGAGATTTCGGTGGGCAGATCTCAAAATGCGATAGTCAATGTCAGTATCTTTTACTGAATGAACAGTATCGTGGCGCTAATGCCCCGTTTTCCTTGCAGGAGTTAAAGGTAAAATGGGAACAAATCCAACAAAAATCGCGCTGCTGATCGGTAGCCTTTGCAGTTTTTCCGTTATCGCGCCCGCTATGGCGGCTGACGCTACCAGCACAGCGAAAGTCGACGAGCATCTTGTCGTGATCGGCCGCTCTGACAATACCCCGTTAAATATTGCCGCGAATGTGAATGTGATTGACGCTGCGGCGATTGAAATGAGCGGTGCCACTAGTGTGACTGAGGTTTTACGCGGTCAAAGTGGTATTCAAATTTCGGATAATAACATCGGTACTAGTTTTGCGATGCGTGGCTTTAGTGCCAGCACTGCTGTGAATAACACGCTGATTTTACTTGATGGTCGTCGCCTCAATAATATCGATATCGCAGCTCCTAGTCTTAATGCCATTCCGCTTAACCAAGTCGAGCGCATCGAAATTTTATCGGGTAGTGCGGGTGTGCTTTATGGTGATCAAGCCGTGGGTGGGGTGATTAATATTGTCACTAAGTCCCCTGAAAATACTGGCGGCAGCGTGCAGTTATCTGGCGGTAGCTTTGATACCTATGAAGGTCGCGGTGATGTGTCTGGCGCGATCAACAAAGATTGGCGTTACTTTTTCACCGGTAGTTACAACCAAGGTGACAACTATCGCAAACATAATGCTAACGAAACCGGCTCTATTCTTGGCCGCATTCAATATAAAACGGCCACAGACTCGTTCTTCGTTGAAACCAGCTATTACGACGATGACCGTGAAAATCCTGGCTCGCTTACAAAAGATCAATTTAAAGACAACCCACGTGACTCTGGGAACGATAAGCAATATTCTCACGAGATGACCACTGCAGCGCGCACGGGTTACCAGCATCAGCTTAATCAAAATTGGGCTTTAGCAGCGGATTTAGATTATAGCGATACCTTAGTGTCTTCTTTTAATTGGGGGGCGAACAGCCATAACACGCGCTCACTGTTGATGTTTAGTCCTAAAGCGTTAGCTAACTACAGTACCCGTCAAGGTGAGCTAAACCTAGTCACAGGTTTAGACATCAGCCGTGGTAAGGCTGATTTTGACACTATGGCGCGCAGTAATGTGCAGCAAACACAAAGTGCTTACTTACAAGCCACTGTGCCATTAAGCCATACCCTAAGTTATGTTGTGGGTGGGCGATATGCGCGGGTGACCGACGAGTTAGTCGATCGCAAAGTTTATCCTAATGGTATCGATTTAGATGAAGATGCGACAGCATTTGAGTTTGGCCTAAACTACCGTCCTAGTACGGAGCACAGATTCTATCTACGTGGCGATGAAAACTTCCGTTTTGCGAAAGTGGATGAGCAAGCTTATACCCCTAAAGATGTGTTTGGCTTAAAGCCACAGACGGGCCGCTCCTATGAGGCGGGTTGGGATTGGACGCTTGCCAGCCAAACCCTGCGAGTGAACCTGTATCGCCTCGATTTAGAGGATGAAATCGTGTTCGATCCTAGCGCAGAGACACCTCCAAAAGGAGATTTCCAAGGTGCGAACGTCAATGCTGACGCTTCTCGTCGTTATGGCGCCAGTGCCGATTGGGATTGGCAAGTGACTAAAGCGCTGCAGCTCGGGCTAGAGTATAACTATATCGATGCTGAATTTACTGACGGTATCAATGATGGCAAAGAGCTATCTTGGGTGGCAAAACACACGGGGCGCGGTTATGTCAGCATGGATTTTGCTGAGCATTTCCAGGTGTTTGCCGAAGCTATCTACACGGGTGATCGTTTTATTGAAGGCAATAACGGTAACGAAGGCGATAAGTTATCTAGTTACGTGCTTGGTAATTTAGCCTTGAACTACAATCGTGATGCTTGGCTTGCCAGTCTGCGTATCGATAACCTATTCGATAAAGACTATGTTAGCGCAGGTTATTACGGTGGCCTTTGGGGTGATAGTTATTACTCTGGTCGAGGCCGTGATATTCGTTTAACCCTTGGTTATCGTTTTTAATATCTGATTATATAAGCTATTTTGCAGCCTTTAAATGAATATAAAGGCTGCTTTTGCTATTATCTATTCTTAAATTGTTTATCTTGTTCTTCTTTATTTAGCGGTTTAATACCAAGATAATATTCATAGCTATTTTTATCATTATTATCGGCAGACATCTCATTTTTATTATTAACTTCTTTCGATGTGTTGTCTTCTTTTTTTGCATACATAGTTAATTTAGGCTTAGTCTGTTTAGACTTGGTCTCCTCTGCAGCTGACTTATTCGCTATACTTTTAATCTCTTCATTGTCAGTAGCGGGTTTGTCTTCTATCTTGCCAAATTTATAGTTAAAAACAGCATTGGTTTCTACTGTTTCAATGGTTGATTTTTTCATGGTTTTGTATGATGCGACAATACCATGCTTACCTAAGGTAACTTCGGGATAAATTTTCTTACCTGTACCAACCTTTGCACCATCGACATACCAGTCTGCATCAACGTTGCTCGTAAGGGTAATCACCGTGGACTTAAGGCCCAGTTTTTCATTGAGTAATGATTCTATTTTGTTGTTATATGACGGCTTAAACGTCATGTTAACTCTATAATGCAGTTCTCCATTCATATTCATACTTGCATCAATAACCTTGTATGATAGCAGCACACTTTTATCACTAAGGAATGGATCTGAATTAATCGTGTTCTTAACTGTATATTTTTCGGTATCTTTTAAACAATCATTTATAGATTGAAATTTAGAACAGGTCATGGAGCTTTCTAGGTCAACTGACTTAACACTATCAGAACTAGATAACTCAGCAATAATACGATTAACAATTTCTTTTTTCAATGCAAAAAGCTGTGTACTTCTTTGAGTGCGTTGACTATTAACAACTTCGTATTGTTTTAATATATCTTGATAGTTTTCTTTATTTTTAATTTCGTCATCGACTGATTTCTTTTCAAGTGAATCAATGTTTTTTACTAAGGTTTCGATTCCTTTGAAGTAATTGCTCGGGTCACTTTCTGTTAAAATAGCATTGGGTAATGCCAATATTGCCTTGTTATAATTATCTTTCTCGTTTTTGATGTTTGTTAATAGTGATTCATAATCATATTCACTTTTCTTATGATTAGATAAACGATCATTTATAGATATTAACAAGTTATCAATATCAAACTTTTGTTCGATTTGGTTTACTGTTTGGTTTTCAGTTGCTGTTATCAACTCTAAGGCGTACGAGTTACTTGCACACAAGCACAACAAAGCAATGGTAAATTTACTGTATCTCACGTTTCTCTCCGATATTTTATCTGAAACAGTCAAAACTGCTTACTATTTCCGTGCTTTGAGCAAAAAACTCTACGTTTTGACCATGATACTTAAGTTGATTTTTCTTTTCAAATGGATTGTTTGTTTGCTAATTTCAAACGAAGGCATTTCCACTTTGATATCAGTTTGAAGCTGAATTGTACCCCCTTTGATTGTGTCACCTTATATTGGCAAGATTCACGAGCTCTTGATACTAAATGATGCCCATGACAGAAGAAGTGCAGCTAAAACTGTGACATCTGGCTGATGAGTAGTAATGAGCTAAAAGTCGACTATGTAGCGGGAATGCTATGCTTCAACACTGATGTTGAATTGGTCATTGTAAGTGAGAGGCATATTGCAATGAAATGCGAATGGGTGTCGCTTACCCTCGTTGTAGAAATAGAGATAAATTATTAGACGGACTGGCTCGTGACGACTTGAAGAATGGAAATGTTAAAATTGTTTTAAAACATGGGATTATATCTCCACCTCCAGCACCTTATTTGCTTCACCATTTGATGTTACATATAAGGTAGTCATTTTTTATTCTTTTCGTTAGGCTATTGTGCGACTTAGTACTGAAATTCTTTAAATTTTGGGTATGATGTGAAGAGTAACCGAATCATCTTATTGTTAATAAACAGGTGCAAAGTGTCTTATGACTGATCTTGAGCAACAGGTTTTTACTCAAGTTAGAGCTATCATAGCGAATGAAGAGCAAGTGATTGGCCGGCGAGGGATTTTAATTCCACTCAAAAAAGCGATCCTTGCTGAAGGCGACATTCGTAACGTGATCGACATCATCTCGAGTGACCCCGCATTGGCGGCGCACATGCTAATGCGCAGCAATTCCGCACAGGCATCAGGGGTGATTAACCCTAAGACTCGCTCCTTGAAAGAAGCTTTAGTCCGCTTAGGTCAAGTGAATATCTATCGCTATGCCTTTACGTTTTATCTGCAAGAGCGTCTCGATGAGCTGCCACAGCCCTATAAAAAGTTGGTCCAAGGTTATTGGAAGTTGACTGAAGATATTGCAACGGATGCGGTGGACAGTTTAGCGGATATGGAAGGCGTCGAGGTTGATGCTGACGAAGTACAAACCTTAGCTCTGTTCAGTGTGTTCGGCCAAATTATCGCGCTCACGGCCTTTGCGTATTTAAATGCTAATGCCGAACAATCATTCCCTTTAAGCGTAATTAAGTCATTGATTGATAATCAACAGCAGACATTGACGATAGAATCATTCGAAGCGTTAGATTTAGATCAGGACTTACGTCAAGAGTTTATGATTGCCCATAATTTGCGTCAGACCCGTAATTCGAATTCCCCTGGTTTAATCCTGCGCCGCGTATTGTCTATGCGTGGTCTATTGATGAATCCGCTGTAATATTTAGATGCAACGGTTTGAACGAATAAAATAACCATTTAATTCAATAAAAAAAGCCTGCATTCGCAGGCTTCTATATTAGATTTTACCGGCATTAATTTGTCTTCTGCTGGCGAGATAAACCTTCACTCGCCACTAGTTGTAACCAATTTTGGATCAAGGCTGAGTTGGCGCTATGGCGGCGATAGGCGCCAAACAAAGGGCGTTTCAAGCCTTCTTGCCCAAGCTTCACTGTGGTAAGGCTTAGGCCATGTCCTTCATTTATCGACCAGTTCGGCAGCGCGGCTATGCCGTCTTTACAGGCGATGCGTTGTAGTAACATCATGGTTAAATCACAGGTTTTTTGCTCGCCCGCTTCTATGCCTGCGGGTTCTAAAAAGTGGCGATAGATGTCTAAACGCGTCAGTGGTACTGGATAACTGATAATAGGCAAGTGTTCTAATTGCTTAGGGGTGACATAGGCTTCTTTTGCTAGAGGATGATCTTTAGCAACCACTAACTTCACTTCAAAATCAAACAAATGCTGATAAGCGAGTGAATGCCCAGGTACAGGATCTGAGGTCAGCACTATATCCAGTTCACCCATTTCCAAGGCATTGAGCGAGTCGAACAAGTGACGGCTCGACAGATCTAACTCCGCTTGGGGATAGTCTTGTCTAAATTGCTCCATCACAGGCATTAACCAGCGAAAACAGCTGTGGCACTCAATACCTACCCGCAACTGATTGGTTTCGGTTTCAAGGCCATTCTTAAGATCTGTCTCGGTTTCTAACACCTTAGGCAAAATCTCTTCCGCGAGATGAAGCAGGCGTGCACCTTCTTGGGTGAATGACAGCGGCTTACTCTTACGCACAAAAATAGGCGAGTTAATCCTTTGCTCCAACTCCTTAATTTGGTGGGAGAGTGCGGATTGAGTGACAAAACGTTTTTTGGCTGCGCCCGCCAAACTGCCACTTTCCTTCAGGGCCATTAAGGTTCGCAGATGTCTTAGTTCGATCATGTTCACTCCAGGTGAAATTCGCTCATGTTGTGCTTGAAATCAATTCGGTTGCTGGAATAGAGACTAACACAATAAACTTCTAGACGTCCAGACGCCCATTGTTATTTATCAAGGCGGAAATGTTGAAAAGTGCCGAGAGAACACAATCTGGTGGGTGCAAGTGCCGAATATGGCTTATCTCAAATAAAGGAAGATAGGGTATGCAATTAAATAGTCTTGGTTTTCCCCGTATCGGGCGTCGTCGTGAATTGAAATTTGCCTTAGAAAAATACTGGCGTGGTGAGATCACTCAAGCTGAACTGCGTGAAGTGGCGAGCGAACTGCGCCGTACCCATTGGCAGTGGCAAGTTGCTGCTGGCATCGAGCAAGTGCCTGTGGGGGATTTTGCCTTTTACGATCAAGTATTAACCCTGAGTGCGACCTTAAATGCCATCCCTGATCGCCACCGTGGTGAAGGCGCAATCGACCTCGATACCTTATTCCGTATTGCCCGCGGCAGAGCGCCAACGGGCCAAGATGCGCCAGCTTCTGAAATGACCAAGTATTTCAATACTAACTATCACTATCTGGTGCCAGAGCTGACGCAAAACCAAGATTTTTCGATTGCTTACGAGCAGTTTTTTGATGAAGTCAGCGAAGCGCAAGCGCTAGGCTATAAAGCCAAACCTGTTCTACTCGGCCCAGTCAGTTACTTGCACCTTGCTAAAACTGTGGGTCAAGAGTTCGATAAGTTAAGTTTATTACCTAATTTATTAACGGCTTATGCTGACATTTTGGCCCGTTTCGCCGCCCAAGGTGTGGAATGGGTACAGTTAGATGAGCCTGTGTTGGCATTAGAGTTAGACACGCATTGGCAAGCGGCGATGACTAAGACTTATCAAGCATTAAGCACTGCTAACGTTAGCATCCTCTTGGCGAGTTATTATGGCGGTATTGTGCATCATCAAGCCCTCGTATCTGCCTTGCCTGTTGCTGGTTTGCACTTAGATTTAGTTACTGCGCCAGATCAGCTGACTGTGTTTGCGAATGCGTTGCGCGGTGAGCAAATTTTGTCGGCGGGTGTGGTTAATGGCCGTAACGTGTGGGCGGCGGATATCGATTTGATTGCCGAGCGTATTGGCGCTGTGGCGCGTGATTTAGGCGATCGTCTGTGGATTGGCACATCATGTTCATTACTGCATAGCCCAGTCGATTTAGATGTTGAAGTCAAACTATTACCTGTGCTGCGTAAGCAGTTAGCCTTTGCTAAGCAGAAACTGTTGGAATTGAGCAAAATTCGCCAATTATTGTTGGCGCCTAATTCGGATGAAGCACAGAAAATCAGTGCTTTTTGTATCGCTCGTCGCCAAGCAAAAGCGCTGGCTGCAGATAAGCAAGTAGTTGATCGCGTTGCGGCATTAACCGCTGCAGATTATGAACGTGTCAGTGATTTCAGTGTGCGCCAAAGTGTGCAGCAGCGAAAATACCAATTACCTCTGTTACCAACCACGACCATAGGTTCGTTCCCACAAACACCTGCAATCCGCGGACTACGCAGCCGCTGGCGCAAGGGTGAGCTTAACGATGCTCAGTATAATGAGCAGTTACAGCAAGTGACCCGCGATACTATCGATCGCCAACTCAAACTGGGTATCGACGTACTCGTGCACGGTGAAGCCGAACGTAACGACATGGTGGAGTACTTTGGCGAGCAGTTAGCTGGCGTTGGTTTTAGTAAAAATGGCTGGGTGCAAAGCTATGGCTCACGTTGTGTTAAGCCACCCTTGATTTACGGCGATGTGAGTCGTCCAAAAGCCATGACGGTCGATTGGGCTGAGTTTGCCCAGAGTCTCACCGACAAGCCCGTAAAAGGCATGTTGACGGGGCCAGTGACGATTTTGCACTGGTCATTCGCCCGTGAAGATATCAGCCGCGATGCGATTGCGACACAACTGGCGCTGGCGATTCGTGATGAAGTGGTCGATTTACAAAATGCGGGGATTGGCATTATTCAAATTGATGAACCTGCCTTCCGTGAAGGTTTGCCATTGAAACAAAGTGAGTGGCAAACCTATTTAGATTGGGCGGTGAATGCCTTTAAACTCAGCGCTGCTGGCGTGACTGATGAGACTCAAATCCACACCCACATGTGTTACAGCGAGTTTAACGACACGATTGCCGCGATTGCTGCCATGGATGCTGATGTGATCACAATCGAGACGTCGCGTTCGCGGATGGAGTTGCTCAACGCCTTTGAAGATTTTGAATATCCCAACGAAATCGGCCCCGGTGTGTATGACATCCACTCACCAAATATCCCAAGTGTGGAGGCCATGGTGCACTTAATCGAGAAAGCTGCGCAGAAAGTCCCCGTGCGTCAATTATGGGTCAACCCAGATTGTGGCCTAAAAACCCGCACTTGGGATGAAGTCGAACCTGCATTGAAAAATATGGTTGATGCAACCCGCGTACTGCGTCGTCGCCTTGGCTAATATCACTGCTTGAGTGAGAGTTTTTAACTGAACTTATTGAGCTTACTCAGTAAAAAGACACCGGATGTTTATGCCTCCGGTGTGTTTTATTCGCTGCGAATAAGGGAAACGCCACTGTCTATTGGCCATGTTTAATATCAAGGTTCAATAGACGTACAGAGCGAATAACGATTCTTAGTTTAGGCTAATTAATCAGTAGTAAGCTATTGATAACCTTGTTAGATGTTAAGCATCTCGTGGTAAGCCTTTTTTGATAATACGCACCATGCGTTCAGTCTTGCGGCGTGCTTTTTGTTGTTCAATTGCTGCGATATCGGCAAGGCGCGATTGCTGAGCATTGAGCGCCCATTCGATATGTTCACGCACTATCTCATCGATATCTTCGTTGTCATTGCGAGCGTTAAGCGCGGCAATAATGCTTGGGCTTGCGGGGGCGTTACCCAGCGCGACTGCTATATTACGTAGCCAGCGTTTATGGCCAATTCGGCGAATGGCGCTGCCTTCAGTTTGCTTTAGAAATTCGGCCTCGCTCCAAGCAAAAAGGCTGAGAAGGTCGGGCTGTTTTAATTGGGGACGAATGTGGAAGTCGGTTTCGGCGGTGAGCGGCGCTTGGCGATTGATTGGGCACACGAGCTGACAATCATCGCAGCCATAGATGCGATTGCCCATAAGTGGCCTAAATTCTTCAGGAATGGCGCCTTGCAGCTCGATGGTGAGATAGGAAATACAGCGTCTGCCATCGACCACATAAGGTTCTACGATTGCACCCGTCGGGCAGGAGGTGATGCAGGCGACGCAACTGTTACAGCCTTCTTGGATTGGAATATCCACAGGCAGAGGCAAATTGATCAGTAGCTCACCTAAAAAGAACCAACTACCCGCCTCATGGTTGAGTATGAGTGAGTGTTTACCTGTCCAACCTATACCGGCTTTTTCGGCTAATGGGCGCTCGAGCACGGGCGCTGAGTCGACGAAGGGACGGAAATCGGCGGCATCGAAACCGAGCGCAACTAACTCTGCACTGATTTGATCCCCCAGCTTTTTAAGCCGAGCGCGGATCAACTTGTGGTAGTCGCGGCCCCCTGCATAACGGGAGATATAACCTAAGTTGGGATCGGTGAGATTAGTGGCAAAGCCTGCTTCGGGTGGTAAATAGTCCATCCGTACGGATATCACTCGCACTGTGCCCAGATGCAATTCTTGCGGGCGAGCGCGCATCATCCCGTGGGTGGCCATATACGCCATTTCGCCATGAAACCCTTTGTCTAGCCATGCTTGGAGTTTGGCTTCTTCGGCCGTTAAATCTGTATCGCAAATGCCAACTTGTGCAAATCCGAGTGCTTTTCCCCACGTTTTTATTTGCAGCGCAAGCCGCGACAGTGTGCTGGCATAGGATTGGTTGGGGATTTGATTGGCTAAAGTCGACATGGATTCATTGCAGTGAGGCTCTTGGCTAGGTGGCAATATGATAGCAAGTTTTCACTTGTTACGGACGAGTTTACTCAGTGAGCATGAATGAGAGGCTATTTTCTTTGGGCATATGTTTATTTGCAGCAGGGATTGAGTCTATGATTAGGTTTAATGTTTCCCGTTTGGTATCCGTATGCTGAGTGCGTTTCCCCTTAGGGCGTGTTTTCTTGCGATGAGCTTATTAGGCCTGATGCCTAATCTTGTTTTTGCAGCGCCTGATAAGTTGAAGTTAGTGACCGAAGCTTGGCCTCCCATGAGTTACGAGCAAGATGGCGTTCCCCAAGGTTTTGCGGTGGACTTAGTCAATATCTTGCAATCGAGACTGGGCCAGAGTGAAAAAATTGATGTGTTACCTTGGGCACGGGCGTATTCGATTGCCAATACTTCGGCGAATGTCTTACTTTTTGCGACGTCTATTAATGACGAGCGTGAAGAGCATTTCGATTTTATCGGCCCGATTGCAACCAGCAAAATTGCTTTGTATGCGAGAGCGGCAGATCCTATTGCACTCGATCAACTTGCCGAACTTCAATCTAAAGATATTGTGGGGGTTTATCGAGAATCTGCTGGGGCGCAGCTGTTACAACAAGCGGGCGTGGATAATTTGCTGGTGGCGAGTTTTCCGCAGCAATCGGCGAAGCAATTACTGTTCTCTCGAATTCGTTTCTGGTGCCAAGCGGATCTTGCGGTTAAGCAGATACTTGAAGAAGTGGGCGCAAGTGAGGCAGATATACGCCAAGTGTATGTCGTATCTGAGATTAATCTGTATTTAGCCTTTTCTAAAGGGACGTCGGCGGCCACGGTCACGAGTTGGCAAACAGAGCTTGAGAAAATGAAAGACTCAGGGGAATTTAGTCGTTTATATCAGACATGGTTTGGTGCTCTGCCACCGCCCTTACAGCATCAAGTGTTTTGGCATAAAAGTGTTTAACTCTCACTCGCAGCCTCATTTTTGGCGGCTTTAACACAATTTCTTCCCGCATTTTTAGCCTCATAAAGGGCGTCGTCGGCACGTTTCAGTAGGCTGGCAAAGTCTTTGTCTTGATAGGTGTTGTCACTATTGGGCTGCGGCGCTAAGGTTGCGACACCTGCACTAACGGTCAATTTGAGTTCAGCGGGTAAATCCTCTGCGCCTAGACGACTAATTTGAGCTTGCAACTGATGGGCAAGTTCACAAGCACGTTCAGCATCTGTGTTGGGTAAGAGAATTAAAAACTCTTCACCACCGATACGGCCAATAAGATCTTTATTACCCGTTAGGGCTTGACTTGCGCTTGCGATCGTCAGTAAGGCGCGATCGCCCAGCTCATGGCCGAAGTTATCGTTAATTTTCTTGAAGTGGTCCGCATCAAAGATTATCACCGAAAAAGGGCTTTGTTGTTTTAAGGCTTGCTGAAAATACTGTGCGGCTTGGGCATAAATATGCCGACGATTAGGGAGCTTGGTGAGGTAATCGGTGAGGGCTATGACCTGTAATTGGCGATTTCTCTGCACTTGTTTATACGCAAATATCGACACTATTGTTAGGATAAAGCCCGTCAATAATAAAATGATGTGTTGCAATGACTTATTCTTCTCAAGCAGCGCGAGTTCTTGTTCTTTAAGGTTTTGGTTTTCAATCAAGCGCTGATTTTCAGATTCAATCCTAGTGGTATCAAACTTCATTTTTAATTCTGTGGTTTGATGAGAGAAGGAGTTGTCATCGACTTTTTTGGTGAGGGCGACAAATTCCTGCAGTGCGCCATAGGCCGCAGGTAAATTATTCATCGCCGCATAGACATCACTTTTCAGCTGTAATAGTTGGGTGAGTCCCCGATCATTTTGCAGAGTTCGAAAGGCTTTTTCCCCTTGTTCGAGTTCAGTAAGCGCTTCTTTATAACGTGCTTGTTGAAACTTGATATTGGCCGTAAAGAGTTTCATAAAGCTATAAGCGGCATAATCTTTTTCGCTAATCACAGCTGCGGCTTCAGTTAAATATTTTTCCGCTTCATTAAGACGATGGAGTTTGATTAAGCTAAAGGCAATGTCCGTCGCCATAGTGGCGGCCACTTTTTCTAGCTGATGTTCCTTAAAGTATTGATAGCTGAGCAAGAAGTGATCAATAGCTTGTTGATGTTCACCCAGTTCATCTAAAGCCAGACCTATTTCTGAGGTGACATACATTGCCTGCTCTTGGTTATTGTTCTTTAAATAGAGTGCTTTGAGTTTATTGTAGTAACGGATTGCACTTTGGGGATCGCCATAACGTCTAAAGCTGGTGGCCATATCGGCAAGATTGATGTTAGCCCAGCCGGTTAAATTCAGTGACTCGTAGAGATCTTGTGCAGTTATCAGATCGTCTAATGCCGCAGAAAAATCGCCAATATAGGAATACAGAGCGCCGCGAAGGCTGCGTGAGTCGGCAATGAGTTTAAGATCCTCATGCTCATAGGCACGCTTAACACTGAGGTTATAGCCTTCCATTGCGCTATCTACATCACCATTTAACTGCAAAAACCAAGAATGACAAAGCATGAGGTCGGTGATGAAATGCGCGGAAGCCGTTAGTGGAATAAGGGTGAGTGTTTGACTCGTATTCTTAACTGCCTGTGCTATGTCTGTATCCGTTTCGGCACTTTGATCCCAGCATTTTAGTAGCTGTAGCTTTTCATTGCGGAGTACATCGTCGGTTGCAATCAGTTTGCTCAATAACGCAAGATCGCTGTCAATTGCTTCGCGGGTCATGGGCTCACCGCTTTCAAGTCTTTCAAATATTTTATCAACCTGAGTCTTTTCTTCTGCCATAGCGAGGCTGAGCGGCAGTAAGAGCAGCAACAAAAAAAATGATAAGTATCGGAATGGACGTAGCAAAAAAGGTTTCCTGTTCGCATTAAAATCAATAGCTAATAATCAGCTTAGCATAACTTGTTTGTTCATTTTGAATATAGATGTATCGCAATTTTGCATTCGGCTAGCTATCAAGGTATAAACTTCGCCTTGGAAATCATCCTAAAAAAGGAATCACCCTTGAAAAAATTACTTTGTGCTGCCCTACTCATGATGAGCGGCACTAGCTGGGCGGGCTCAGATTTAGAAACCTCGGGCGATGTATTGCATTTATTGCTCCCCGCAACGGCAATGGGTGCGACGTTATTTTATGAAGACGGTTACGACGGTAGTTGGCAGTTAATTCAGGCGGCAGTATCGAGTCGATTAATTGTTGAAGGCCTAAAATATGGCGTGAGTAAAGACAGACCCGACTGTAGTGGCGATGATTCGTTCCCATCGGGTCATACCTCTGACAGCTTTATGGCGGCGACGTTTATTCAGCAACGTTATGGCTGGCAGTATGGTTTACCCGCCTATGTCGTGGCATCGTATGTTGGCTATACCCGAGTGGCGAGCGATCAACATTACCTAGAAGACGTGTTAGCGGGTGCTGCAATTGGCGCACTAGCGGGTTGGTATTTTACTCAGCCCTATGAAGGAATTACTGTCACACCGATAGCAGGTAACGGCGTTTATGGTTTATATGTGAGTGGTCAGTTTTAAGTCTATTTTTTGAATGAATGTTAATCGAGATTTTTTATGAGTGAATTATCAGCTGTTTACCGTGAAACTGCCGAGCAGATTTCTTACAATGTTGCGAATAAAGTGCTGCCAATGGCAAAACTTCCGGATGGATTATTGGCTGCATATCAAAGCCTGTGCGCTGAACTGTTGGAAGACAGAGAGGGCAAATTTAGCCAAGCTTGGGCATCTTTGCCTGCTAGCGCGCGTAATCTCATGGAGCAAGCCGCATTCCATGGTTTTTATATCGCGAATGCTTGGTTGCAGTTGAGTCGTGTTGCCCAAGAGATTTCTGAGCAGGCCGATACCGATGGTGAAATCCAAGAGCAAGAATATAACGGTATTTTTACCCGTTTAGCCGATGAGTCGCTCAAAGAAAGTCTACGCAAATTGAAAAAAGCCCGTACCGATCGCTCTATGCTCAATAGCTTTAAACAGGTGATGGCGCCTTAGTTTTTATTGAAATAAGCGCTGAGTCTGAAAATTAAAAAGCCCGTCACTTTGCAGTGACGGGCTTTTTGCTGGCACAACCCCTTAGCTAAAGCTGCGTTGCCACGACTCAAGTCGCGGCAACGCTATGCTTAGAACGAAGTGCGTTTGTAGCGGCGATATTCTGGACTCCAGAAATTGCCTTCAATTGATTGTTGTAAGATTTCATCGCTCATTGGCAGCGTTAAACCTTGTTCAACTGCGACTTTACCTACGGCGAAAGCGATGTGTTTACTGACCGCGTGGATATCTTCCAGTTTAGGTAATAATGGGCCGCTACCGTCGATTGCCAGTGGCGAGCATTCTGCAAGTGCGCGGCTTGATGCCATTAACATGGCATCGGAAACGTGGCGGGCACCAGAGGCTAAAACACCTAAGCCAATACCAGGGAAGATAAAGCTGTTGTTACACTGGGCAATCTCAAAGGTTTCACCATCAACCACAACTGGCTCGAACGGGCTACCCGTGGCGACTAATGCTTGACCTGAAGTCCAATGCAAAATGTCTTTTGGTGTCGCTTCAACACGGCTGGTTGGGTTAGACAGTGGGAAAATAATCGGGCGGGCACAATGGCTGTGCATAGCGCGAATAATTTCTTCGGTGAATAGACCCGGTACGCCAGACACGCCAATCAGCACGGTCGGCTTAGTGTTGTTAACCACATCCAATAATGAAATATTGTCGCTGAAATTACTCCAGTTTTGGATATTGGTGCATTTCTGCGCCAATTTTTGCTGGAATGGCAACAGGTTAGGCATGTTGTCTAACAATAAGCCCCAACGGTCAACCATGCACACTTGAGTGCGAGCTTGCTCGTCGCTGATCCCTTCGGACACCATTTGCGCCACGATAGCTTCGGCGATACCGCAACCCGCGCTACCCGCACCAAGGAAGGCAATACGTTGTTGATTTAATTCAGTACCTGCAGCTTTACAAGCGGCCAGCAATGAACCGACTGCAACGGCAGCGGTACCTTGAATATCATCGTTAAAGCAGCAATAGCGATCTTTATAACGCTCTAAGATCGGCATGGCGTTCTTTTGGGCAAAGTCTTCGAATTGGATTAAAGTGTCTGGCCAACGTACATGTACAGCTTGCATAAAGGCTTCGATAAACTCGGCGTATTCTTCGCCACCGATGCGCGGATGGCGCCAGCCCATATACATAGGATCTTCTAATAACTGCGGATTATCTGTGCCTACATCTAAAGTGATAGGCAGAGTATAAGCCGGACTGATGCCACCACAGCTAGTGTAGAGTGACAACTTACCGATAGGGATCCCCATGCCGCCAATACCTTGATCGCCAAGACCTAAAATACGTTCACCGTCGGTAACAACGATGATTTTAACTTTTTGGCGAGTCGAGTTATTGAGAATGTCATCGATCCTATCTTTGTTCGGATAAGAGATAAACAAACCACGGTTGCGGCGATAGTTTTTCGAGAAACGTTCACAAGCCAAACCTACCGTCGGCGTATAGATGATAGGCATCATCTCGCTGATGTTATTTTGCACTAAACGATAAAATAAGGTCTCGTTAGTGTCTTGGATATTACGTAGGTAAATATGCTTGTCTAAGTCGTTGTTGAAACTTCTAAATTGATCGTAGGCGCGGGAAGCCTGCTCCTCAATTGTTTCAATGGCATAGGGAACTAAGCCTTCGAGGTTAAAGAAAATACGCTCTTCTTCAGAAAATGCACTGCCCTTGTTAATCAGCGGGGCTTCAAGAATGGCAGGTCCTGCAAACGGAAGATAGAGGGGGCGTTTATTATCGTCCATGGGTAACCTTTTGAGTTATTGTTTAAGTGGTCAATACGTGCTGTAAGTCACGTAAGGTTATCATGAAATGTGATCTTTGTTGTCCGTGGAACGAGGTATTTGTGGTTTTTTTTGCAGCAGTAAAAAAGTCCGCTGTTTTAAACAGGATTTATGAGGTACTTCAGATGGAATTGTTATGCTGTTGTTTATGCCTAAGCAACTTTAGGCATAGCTTAAATTGGATATAAAAAAACGCAGCCTAAGCTGCGTTTGATGTGACAAACTTATGTTTTGCGTTATTCACCGCGATACTTAAGTGATAAGCCGCGAATAAAGTTACGCAGGATTTGATCGCCACACTCTTTAAAATTCTTATGATCCGGATTGCGGAACAGCGCACTCAGTTCTGATTTTGACATTTGCACTTCGGCTAGAGCCAAGGCTGCAACTATGTCTTCTTCACGCATTTCGAGGGCCACTCTGAGCTTTTTGAAGATTAAGTTATTGTTTAAACGTGATACTGGCGCTGGGATTTCTGCACCTTCACGTAGGCCACGCTTTTCGATGATAAGGCCGTCTAGGAACTGACATAAAGTGGTGTCATTACAGGCTTTGTAACCTTCTTCCTCTTCTTTGTGCAGTAGAGCAATGATCTCTTCTGTCGGCACTTCTCTTCCAGCTTTGGCAAAAATTTTAATCATTTTGGCATTGTTGAAATCAAACACGAAGCGCAAACGGCGCAAAATATCATTATTAATCATGGTCATCTCTTGGCGCGGCTGCGCTGTCTGGTTTAAGAGGCGGTATTATATACCCAAACCGCCTCAAAAGCAGAATTTAGCAGGAATTTAACGCAGCGTAGCGAATGCTATTTATGACTTTGGCATAAATAGCTGTCATGCCATCTTAGCAATCAACCTTTAATGACGTTGTACCAATAGATAAACAGTGCCGCGAAAATCAGCAGATAACTCAGGCCAAACCAAGAGAGTAGTTTCATCTTAGTGCCATACCTATCGGCTTCGGGGAGCTGTTTGCTGGTCATTAAGCGGTAGTTCAACCAAGCAAAAATGACTGTGGTCATAAAGGCCAAAATCATCACAAACTCAAGTAGCGGCAACAGTGCGCCTTTAAAGAAGAGGATCAGCAATAAGCCAAAGGCACTGATGGCGAGCATGATCCCTGTGAGGCGTTTGTCTGAACTGGCCTCTGAGGTGAGTAATTGCCAGCCCATATCTAAGGTGCGGCTGTAGCCATCGATAACGGTTACTGTGGTGCTAAAAATACAGAGAAAAGCCACAATCCCAATAAGATAACGACTTTCACCACCCATCACTTGGCTGTAAAGGTTGATCAATTGATTAGCAAATTGTGCGCCCGAATCGGAAAAGTGCTCACCACTGCCGTGCATCACTAAGGCGCCCAAGGACAGAAACACGATCGCGAGGATCGCGGTGATGATGTAGCCTAAGTTAAAGTCGAGCAGCGCCTGCGCTTTTGTGACCGTCTGGCTTTTTTGTTTTTCGAGCAACCAGAGGGAATTCCAAGCGCTCACTTCAATCGGTGCCGGCATCCAGCCCATCATGGCGACCAGAAATCCCACATGGGCCCATTGCCAAGGTGAGGGAGAGACAAAATTGCTCGCTAATGGCTGAGCATGATCCCAAGCTAAGGCCACAGCAATCAAGGTAGTAAGGGTTAGGGCGAACATGATGATCTTAGTGAGTCTATCGAGTAGTTGATAATGGCCTAAAATCAGCAAAGCCAATGAACTCAGCAATACCAGCAGGGCTAACCAATCGATGGGAAGCGGAATAAATTGGGTCAACATGGCGGCGGTGAGCATGCAAACACCCGCAGTGCTAGCGACGGCGGCGATCACATTCAGTCCAGTAAATAGCAGCAAATAACCTCGGCCCTGTTTGAGGTAACCGTGCAGTAAACTCTCCCCTGTAGCAGCTGTGTAGCGTGCACCAGCGGCAAAGAAGGGATACTTAAGTAAATTCACCCCTAAAATGACCCAAGCCAGTTGCCAGCCAAATTCGGCGCCGGCACGAGTCGAGGCGACTAAATGCGATGCGCCAATCGCCGCTGCGGCCATAAGCACACCGGGCCCCATAGCTTTAATGCCAAGCGTCAGGTGTGCCATCCAAGAGGATGAAGGGGAGGTTGTCGAGGATTCAGTCATGTCGTTATTAAAAGTACCTGTTGAAAATTAATCTGGGGAATCGAACAAGCCCTTATGTTAAGGCTGCGCTCATGCTAAAGCTGTGCTAACGCTAAGTGAGTGGCTCAACATTAAAGGGAAAGTGATTGAACTGAAAGTCGTTTTATTCAATTTATCTATTTAATTTTTGGCTGAGCAAGGCTTCAATTCGTTTTAGGCTTGCTGCCATCTCGACTACGTTTTGTAATAACGCATCATCAGGTTGTACAGATGGACTCGCTGGATGTGGGCGCTGAGTAAGACGCTCTTTTTGTTCTAATACGCGGGTTCTAAATTGAGGCGCATTAACTATGCCGACTAAGCTTATCAAGGCACCTGCGCCCGATTGCCCTGCGGTTTTTACCGTGAGTTTATGCAGACCAAATAGGCGCATAATTGGGCCTTGGATCAATGCCATATCGGTAATTTTGTCCAAAGGCACTGTATTTTCGGTACGAGTTAATATTCCGCGGCGCACAATCAACTTATTACTGGTGAGCTCGGCACTCATATTACGAATATAGCGGCGAGTTCCCCACAGCCCGATTGGAAACCAAAGCAATAACAAGGGAATGCCGACTATGCTGAGGCTGAAATAGGCGGCCCCTGAAAGCAACCAATACAAACCTAGATTGGACTCAAACTCTGCTTGATGAATGATCTTGTCTTCCATGTTTCTTCCTTAAATTCTGATATTCAAGTACAACTCGCTCTTGAGTTGGCTGCTTTACTGGGCATTTCCTATCTTGGAGCATCGCTTCGGTGAAATACATTGTTTTAATATATTAGGATGTAATTTTATAGCGATTGTTTGAGTTTTATTTGGTGCAGTCTCAGTGTATCTTCGGGACTTAGCTTACCTACAATCACTAAAAGGACGTTGCAATGATCACTTTATATGGCACACCGCGCAGTCGCGCATTACGAGTTGCTTGGGTGTTGGAAGAGTTGGGGGTTGATTGGGATTTTTCCTTTGTGGATATGACTAAAGGTGAGCATCGCAGCGCGGCATTTTTAGCGATAAATCCCTGTGGTAAAGTGCCTGTGCTAACGGATGCTGAGCTAGTGTTATCCGAATCTGCAGCGATTTGCCTTTATCTCGCAGAAAAGTATGGCGAGGGTAAGTTGTTGCCACCAGTGGGGAGTAACGCTTCGGGTTTGCACCATCAATGGGTCAGCTTCATCATTACTGAGCTTGAGCAGCCGCTTTGGACTTTGGGTAAACATAAGTTTGCCTTGCCTGAGGCGCAGCGTCATCCGCAGATCATGCCTTGTGCGGTATGGGAGTTTGATAAGGCGGCGGCATTGGCCGAAGCCATGTTGCCTGAGAGTGATTTCTTGCTCGGTGATGACGTTTCAGTGGCGGATATTTTACTGGCCCATACCTTGATATGGGGCACATTGTTCGAACAAGCCATTCCACCTAAACTCGCCGCTTATCGCGATAGGTTGTCTGCGCTGCCGTCGCGTCAATCGGCTTTGCAGAAGATGGATGCTGTGGTGGCCGCTAAGGGTTAATCATTCTAAGTCACTGATTATCTGAAAATCATTATGAGAATATGAAAAGGGCAGATAGTGATATCTGCCCTTACTGTTAATGCGAGTACTAAGCTTCTGGATTTGCACGCTTATAGCTGAGTTGCGGCCCATTTAGCACGGCTTTCGCGGCTTTCGCTCATTTTGGTCGGTTCACGGAAGGCTTTGTAGGCCTCCACGTCCAGCGCCACTAGGCTGACGTCGACTTCTAGGACCAGTTTGCACTCTTTCTTGATGCGCCAAGCTGCGGTGTTGTACAGCTCAGTAAAAGGCAATGAACTTAAAAATTCGGGGTTGTATTGAGTGTAAGTGGCTTGAGTGGGGTACACCACAAAAGCTAAATGACGCTTAGGTTCTTTTTTAAATAGTTCTTCGATACCATCGCAGGTGTTGAGCACTTGCATCTCAATGATGTCATCAATATCAAGCAGTTTCTTTTGCGCCAGCTCAGGTGCCGCTTGTTCGCCACTTTCCCAGGCTAATACATCGGTTTCGCTATGGTTAGTTAGCGTGCCAACTTGAGCCGCACTTAAGCTCAATGATTGGCGTAAGTAGCTCATTTCGATGGCATTCAAGCCAATGTTTTTAGACATAATCGTGTTCTCAATGCAATAAAAGTAAAATTAGTATTTAATCTTTAGCCAGATTTCTTCAACCCATTCCCAGAACGACTCCCAATAGATATCGGTAAAACCGCCGTTTTTCCAGAAATGCACTTGGCCATCTTGGTCGATACAGTAAAAAGCATCGCCCTGCTGACAAATGGCAATCATGTCCCTTGGCATGCCGATAGACCAAGCATAACAAGTGACCTCAGGCAGATAGGTGTGTGAGTAAGGATCCGATGCAGTTACTGGCTCTATCGTGCCGTAAATCACATCACTGGCATACAGCAGGTATTCTTTTAGCTCCCGTGGTAATGAAATCAGGATTTGCTCTTCAACTTCGACGAGCTGCTCAAATGTGGGTAATTCGAGTGGTACAGGAACAGTTTCGCTGCGTTCTTGGAGTTGCTCAATGATGTCGTGCATGGCGTTTCCTGCTGATAGGGCTATGGCGCGGGATTATATACTTAAATGGCACTTTGATGCGAGAGAGTGCTTTTTTCAGCTTATTTTTAATATGGTTTTTCAGGCGCTGTAAAATATAAAAAAAAGCGCTGGCACCTTTGCAGGAGACCAGCGCAACAGTGGAAGCGGTTGTGGGTTAAGCGACTGAGACTCTTAATAAACTGGCTTCATCGACTCGCTTATAGTTAAGCCATGCTTTGTGGTACAGCTTGTGTGATTCTTGGCGTAATTGGGCAATCTGTGCCAGCTCAAACTCACTGAGTGATCTTTGCTGTTTACGGGCATTGGCTTCAATCGTCTGCACTTTTTCATATACCTTGTGCTCTGGGCCGTTTTTAATATCGGCGATATCCTGCAAGTGTAATTGCACCTCGGCAATCATGCCCGATTGGGGTAAACGTACCAGCAAGTTGAGATCGCGATAGCCAGATGCTTTGGGCTCAGCAAAGCGGTTTTTCTGTTTCACCACTTGGGTCTGTTCGTTCAAGGCTTGGTAAGCCTGCATCAGATCTTGAATGCTGTCGGTCACGATACTTGCCCTTGCCAGGTCGGTAATTTGGCTGGCGTCACCGTTAAATTTTGTCGCCACTTTATCTGCAGCTCTTTGATAACTCTTCACCGGAGGAATAATCACTTGCGTCTGTGAACGATGGGCAATTCGGGTAAGCAACTGAGCCAGCTCAGCCTGAGCATCATAGGCTTGGTGATGGAGAACGGATAAGTCATTCGAGGTTTGACGAGGCGCATCAAAGGTCTGACTGCTGAGTGCGTATAGACCTTGTAGATCGTGGCTTTGTGCCTGTCTTGCACTGTAATTACCACGTTCTGTTTTTGTGTCACTGACGTCGAGAGAATTTGCTACACCAGCGCGGCTCGATAATAAGAGTAGAAAAATAAAAAAGGTACGAAATAACTTAGTCATGCGGCCTACTTCCTTATGGGTGAGTTGTACAGGTCACCCATCCACCATAGGCTTCTTTTGCTTAATTAAAGCTGAATCAATCATTAAGACTTGTTCATCTTGCGCATGGGTTCACATTCATCACTCAGGATTGAGGAGTTTAGCCAAAAAAAATGGCGCCACCTGTGACAGTGAGCGCCATTGTTGTTGCTCAGCTTATGCAGCCGAGCGGCGATTTAAATCTGGCTTACCAAATTTTTACGCGTTTTTCTGGTGCGATATACATAGCATCACCGGGTTTCACATCATATGTGGTGTAGAACTCAGGCATGTTAGATAGGGCACCCAGAGCGCGGAATTCCGCAGGTGAGTGTGGATCGGTCGCAACGCGGTTACGCATCGCTTCTTCTTTGGCCTTCGCGCGCCAAATTTGAGTGAAACCGATGAAGAAACGTTGATCGCCCGTTAAGCCATCGATGACCGGTGCTTCTTGACCATTGAGTGATTTCTTATAGGCGCGGTATGCGATAGTCACACCTGATAAGTCACCAATGTTCTCACCTAGCGTTAAACCACCGTTGACGTGCAAATCGTCAAACACAAAGTAACCGTCGTATTGTGCAATCAGCGCTTGGCCGCGGGCAGAGAACTCTTTCAAGTCTTGCTCAGTCCACCAGTCACGCATGTTGCCTTCGCCATCGAACTTAGCACCTTGGTCGTCGAAACCATGGCCCATTTCGTGACCGATAACGGCACCAATACCACCGTAGTTGACTGCATCGTCAGCCGCCAAATTGAAGAATGGTGGTTGCAGAATTGCTGCAGGGAAGACGATTTCATTCATGGTTGGGTTGTAGTAAGCATTAACCGTTTGTGGGGTCATGTGCCATTCGTCTTTGTCGATTGGCGCGCCCAGTTTGGCTAATGACTTAGCATGTTCAACTTCGCTGGCACGAATAGCGTTACCGATTAAGTCGTCAGCCTTGATGCTCAGCTTGCTGTAATCTTCCCACTTATTCGGATAACCGATTTTCGGGTTGAATTTGGCTAACTTATCCGCCGCAGCCACTTTAGTGCTGTCGCTCATCCAGGTTAAATCTTTGATGCTGTCGCCGTAAGCGCCCCGAAGATTTTCCACCAGTGCCTGCATACGGTCTTTGGCTTCAGGCGTGAAGTGACGTTTAACGTACACTTTGCCGACAACTTCACCCAGCATGCCGTTAACAGAGGCGACGCCACGCTTCCAACGCGGTTCTTGCTCTTCTTGACCGTTTAAGGTTTTAGAGAAGAAATCGAAGTTTTCGTTGTCCAGCGCTTCACTCAAATAGTTCGCCGCATGCGTTAGCACTTGCCATTGCATGTAGGTTTTCCAAGTGGCTAAATCGGTCGTTTTTAAAACCTCGTTCAGACCTTGGATATAGCTAGGCTGGTTAATGATGATGTCGGTTTGCTTGTCTGCGCCAAGCGCTGTTAAGTAGACAGTCCAATCGATATCCGGTGCCAGTGTTGGCAGATCTTTCACTTGATATAGATTGTAGGTTTTAGTGCTGTCGCGGTTTTCAACCACATCCCAATGCTTAGAGGCAATCGCTGTTTCTAGGGCAAGGATAGAATCAGCGCTGGCTTTAGGATTAGCAAGACCAGCAAGAGTAAACATCTTTTCGATGTGAGCGACATACGCTTTACGGATATTAACGAAGCGTTCTGACTCGTTAAAATAGTAGTCTTTTTCTGGCAGGCTTAGGCCATATTGATAGAGATGAGTCGCGTAACGGCTAGAGTTTTTCGCATCGATATCGATATAAAATGCCATAGGCGTACCCGCACCAGCGATTTGGCTGTGGGCGAAGTACTTCACTAATTCATTCTTATCTTTTAAGGCATTAATGGCATCGAACTCACCTTGGATTGGTGTCACGCCCAGTTTGTTGAGTGTGTCAGTATCCATAAATGAGCGATATAAGTCGGCTACTTTTTGCTCGTCTGTACCAACGGCGAGATTTGGCGTTGCTGCCACTTCTTCGATAATAGCTTTTACGTCGTCACGTGATTTTTCACGTAAATCGTAGAAAGCGCCAATGCTAGTACGATCGGCTGGGATCTCAGTGTTTTTCAGCCAAGTGCCGTTAACATATTTGTAGAAATCGTCTTGTGGGCGAATCGCTTTATCAAAATTAGCGAATTCAATACCAGAACCCAGTACTTGAGTTACAGCAACTGCGGTGGCTGTTTTAGCGGTTTCAGGTGTTTTAACGTCGGCTGGCTTGTCATTACAGGCAGTCAGGCCTGCGATAAGTGAGGCACACAGTCCCCCAATGAGTACTTTTCTCATGTCGTTTCCTTCGAGTTTATTATTGTGCCCATTATTGGGGCTGTTATTTTTTGCAAAATGGGATTGCTTCAGGCGCAATGAACTATGTTAATGCCTTACTAGGAATCTAAACAAGGTCATTACAGTTTTTATCGCGGATTTATCTTGAGTCATATGTAACTAAAGGTTACCAGTTACAGTCTTAAGCTCATTAGCGGCAAAGTTACCGTATGCAAGCCTTTTCAGGTAAGCGAGCACTTAGCTTTCTCTTTTTTACCCGCGATTAAATTAGCTGCCGGATCGGCTTTGCGGGGTTACCTGCGACCACGGTTTTGGCGGCTACATTTTTTGTAACTACGGCGCCAGCGCCTATGATGGCGTCATCACCAATAATGACGCCTGGCATTATGATAGCGCCGCCACCAATCCATACCCGTTTACCGACCCTAATTGCTTTAGCGGTTTCTAAACCTGAGCAACGCAGCTCGGCATCGAGTGGGTGACTCGAGGTATAAAACTGTGCATTGGGGCCGACCATAGTCTGCTCACCAATAGAAATAGGCGCATTATCCTGCAAGGTGACATTCACATTGATAAACACTTTGTCAGCAAGGGATAGGTTGGCGCCATAACTGATAAAAATCGGCGTGGATATCGTTGCGGCTGGTGATTTATGGGGAATGAGCTGCTGACAGAGTTGGCTGTACTCTGGGGTATCTTGGTCAATTATTTGATTTAATTGTCGATTCAGCCGTTGCTGCTGAGCTCGTAAACTTAATAGTTCGCTGGCAAGGCAATCATATTCTTGGCCTGTGATCATCTTTTGGAATTCAGTCATGTCATCTTTCCCTAGGGTGACTGTCGTTAATGCGTAAGGGCTAAACAGAAACACATCGCGTGCTGAGCAGCAATTCTTTGCCCTTTGAAGTGGTCGGCCTCATAATATGGCAGTTTTCTTTATTGAAGTTGAGTATTAACGTGCGTTTAGACAAATTTATCTGTGAGAGTACCCCACTGACTCGCTCATTAGCGAAAAAAGCCCTGCATCGCGGTGACATTACTTGCGATGGCATAATCGTCAAAGACTCGGGCTTTAAAGTGACTGAAGGTATGCGTGTTTGTCTCGAGGGCGAGCCTATTGCCTTAGTGGGCGTACGTTATTTAATGCTCAACAAGCCAGTCGATACGATTTGTTCAACGATTGATGAAACCTATCCATCGGTATTGAGCTTAGTGGATGTGCCCAAGCCTGAAACCTTGCACATTGCTGGTCGTTTAGATGCCGATACCACAGGGCTAGTGCTGATCACGACCGACGGCCAGTGGTCGCATAAAATCACCTCACCTAAGAAAGAATGCGGTAAACGCTATTTAGTGCAACTCGCCGATCCTGTGGATGCCGGCTTGATTGCAATATTTGCCGCTGGCGTTGAATTACGCGGTGAAGATGGCTTAACTAAGCCTGCATTGCTGGAGATTATTGAGCCGCAATTAGTGCGACTCACCATCACTGAAGGTAAGTACCATCAAGTGAAACGTATGTTCGCTGCTGTGGGCAACCACGTGCAAGGGTTACACCGTGAAAGTGTGGGCCAAATTGAATTAGATCCCGCCTTAGCGCTGGGTGAATGGCGTTATTTGACTGCCGAAGAAATAGCATCAGTCTAACTCAAGGAATCTACAGAAATGCCGCCCGAGTTTGACTCGTGGCGGCATTTTTATTGGCGCGATAAAATCTGACTGATTACTGCTTCTTTAAAACCAAATCACCGCTGATAGTGTTCATTTTTACACTGGCAGCTCCCGAACCGGTTTGGAATGACAGCTCGGCGCGTGGCACGTATTTCTGCTTTTTAGGTTCATCTTGGGTTAAGGTATTTTTGATCTTGCCACCTGGGCCGCCGTCTAAGTCAAAGCTGGCATCCGGCATATCGGCAAAAGTCACTATGATATCGCCACTCACACTTTCTAAATTGGCTCTGTTGAAGTTTTTCGCCAGTGACACTTTTGAGTCACCGCTGACGGTTCTGAGTACGATTTCCTTAGCTAGGCTCAAGTTAGCATTCACTTCGCCAGAAACTTGTTCAACCGTGACTTTTTCGGCCTGAGTATGACTTTTTAAGTCACCACTTACGAGGCGATAGTTCATTTCCCCTTTACTGTCCGAGTCTTGAATCGTGCCTGATACTGTCTCTAATTTCACTTTACCATCGAGCGCTTGAGTGATGATGTCGCCTGAGACTGTGTGCAACTCAGGTTTACCACTAAGGTTGTTAGCTTTGATATCGCCACTGACGGTATTCAAATCGAGTTCACCTTGGGCTTCGGCGACTTGCAGATTTGCTGAAATAGTATCTGCACTGAGTTTTACTGTCTTTGGCACTTTAATGGTGAGCTGCGAGCCTTTGTCATTACTGCCATTGTAGTGGCGGGGCATTTTGTCTTCGATATTAAGACTGTTTCCCTGTTGCTCGAACACAAAGCCTTCGCTCAATTCATCGAGTGTACCTGTGACACTGACTTCACTCTTATCCCAGGTTTGAATCGTTACATCGCCGCGCTGGACTTTGATCTGCAGTTGGGTGTCGCTGCTAATATTAAGTTGTTTATCAACACTTTGCGCTGCGAACACATTGCCCATCAAACCTAAATAGAGTGTCGAAACCAATAGACTGGCTTTAGTGAGATTGAGGTTACTCATAGGGTGTTTCCTTGTGTCGAGTTTCTAATGGGTAGTTTTTGGCCCTGTTGCAATAGGTCGAGCTCACGTTGCTGCACCCAAAGCCAGAGTTGCCAAAGTTGTTTATCGGTTGGATTTGCTTGTAAAGCTTGGTAAATCTGGGTTGCCGCGCGTCTTAGTTCCGCCAAACCTTGCTCAACGGGCGCGCTGAAACTGCTGGTCTGCCAAGCTAGCGCATTCGTTGTCTGCTCTAGGTTATCCACTTGCGCTTGGTGCGATGCCGCGATTTGGGTTAACAGTAACTGTAAGGCCGCATCCCCTTGTTGCTCTGGCATAGCTGAGTTTTGGGCAAGCTCTGTCTGCTGTGTGGTTAATTGATTGAAATAAGGCAATTGGCTATATCCCAATGCCACTAGCATGATAAAGGAGGCTGCTATCACCCACTGTCGGCCGTTCTGGGATTGGCGTGTTTGGGAAACCAGCGGTTTGTCCATACGCTTTTCAATGCCTTGCCACAGATCATGGGTGGGCGGCATTGCGTTGGGAGCGCTATTGATCAGTTGCTCAAGCTGTTGTTCACGGGAAAGCGGCGTTAACGTCATTACAGCATCTCCTGTAGTAGTTGCTTAGCTCTATGGTATTGGGTCTTGCTAGTGCCGACGGCAATGCCAAGCAAGTCAGCGATTTCATCGTGTTGATAACCTTCGATGGCGCAGAGTACGAACACCATGCGTGCCCGCTGCGGCAGTTTGAAAATCAACTTATCTAATCCGCTATAACTTTCATCTGAACTCATAGGTTCAGTCTCATTTTCCAGCGGGATAAATCGTGCCCAGAATGATTGTTGTTTACGAATACTGCTCAAGGCTTGATTGATACAAATGCTGTGTAACCAAGTGGAAAACTGACTCTCACCTCGAAATTGCGGCAACTTCTGCCACACTAAAATAAAACACTCTTGGGTAATGTCTTCCGCCATGGTTTTATGGCCGCAAAGGCGCAGTGATATGGCATAGATACGTTGGTGATGGCTTTGATACAGCAATTTAAAGGCGGCTCTGTTGCCTTGGCTGGCTAAGGTGACCAGTTCAAAGTCAGACATTGCGCTATTGAGTGGGAGTATCCCTGCCGTCACTGTCATTCCCTGCCATAATTATTAAGTGTTGTCGTTTTGACGCACTGAATGCTGCAAAAGGTTTGGAACTGTAAAAAATATATTTTATTAAGATTCATTATCCAGCGTAACATTTTTGTAATCTGTAGTAGAATTCGCCCGAAAATATACAGTTAAACTAATGAAGTTATTCATTTTATACCAATTGGTGCTGTGGTGTTTATATCGGCATTGAGACGGTATGTTTAACAAAGTTAACACGCATTACTTTGAAAAATATGTCGGCATCATCTTGATGAACTAAGCTAAAAATAATGAGGTGCTTTCGGTATGAGAGCTTAAATCCACAAATTGTCAGAGTATTTGATATGAACTTTTCATGTATTGCTACACTTGCGCTGTTAAAGGCTTAATTTGCAGCTATCTTTTTAAGATAGATTATTTATTCGGGGACTTTCTATGCTAATCCGCTCAAAGTTGTTACTCAGCGCAGCTGTGTCTATCTCGGCATTAGTTGCCATGTTTGGATTACAACTCCATTCAAATTCGGTTAAGTCTGAGCTCTCCCATGCCGTTCAAAATGTGCTTGAGTTAGAGCGCGATGTCTTAATTCTGCGTAAAAACGAAAAGGATTTCTTCGCGCGTAAGGATTTAAAATATGCCGAGCTACATAAGCAAAGCCACATGGCAATCGACAGTATTGTCCCAGAATTAGAGAAAGTCTTTAAAGAATACGGTGTGTCCAAGGCATCGCTTGAAAGTTTTGATAGTAATTTAAATCAGTATCAAGCTGCTTTTTCTGAAGTGGTGCAGCTACAGCAGGAAATTGGCTTAACGCCTAAAACAGGTTTGTACGGCACATTGCGTACGGCGGTGCATAATGTTGAAACGCTGCTGAAGCAATACAATCAGCTCGAACTCGAAGTGGCTATGCTGCAACTGAGACGTAACGAAAAAGATTTTATGCTGCGTCGAGAGCTAAGTTATGTTGAAACCTTCGATGCCAACATTGGCAAGTTTAATGACAAGCTACGTTCATCGAGCTTAGATGCCGATACCCAAAATAAAATTGCAGAGCTTATTACTCAGTATCAGAAAGATTTTAAAAGCTTAACCAATAAAGAGCAGCAACTCGGTTTAACCGAGAAAGATGGCACTATGGCGCGTCTTGTCGCTGCCAACCTACAAATTGAAAGTAGCGCGAATGACTTACATAACCTAGCGCTTAAGGCGATTGATGATGCTGAGAGCAGCAGCGTTAATGTCGGTATTGCGGTGTTTATCTTTATCGCGTTGCTGTTATCTATCATTACCTATTTGATTATCCGCAGTATTATTGCGCCGGTTGAGCGTATCACGCAGATCATTTCTCGCATCGAAGTGAGTAAAGATCTGACCTTGAGATGCGATGCATCAACGCAAGACGAACTTGGCGAAATTGCGCAGCATTTCAATAGTATGGTGACTAGCTTCCAGCAATTGATTGAACAAGTGATAGAGTCGGTCGCGACGATTAACACTTCCTGTAAGCGCGTATCTGAAAATGCCATGCTTGCCTCTGAAGGCGTGGGCCAACAGCTCAATGAGACCGATATGGTTGCAACGGCGATAACAGAAATGGGCGCAACCATTGACGAAATTGCTAAAACAACTGAGTTAGCGGCGTTAAAAGCGGGTAAGACGCATGATAATGCGCAAAGCGGTCAATTAGAAGTTGAGCAAACTATCCATAAAATTCAGTCGCTTGCTGAGCAGCTCAATAGTTCTGCTGCGGTCATCGGTGAATTGGAGCGTGACAGTGAGACTATTGGTAGTGTGTTAGATGTGATCCGCGGCATTGCTGAGCAAACTAACCTTTTAGCCTTGAATGCCGCGATTGAAGCGGCACGTGCAGGTGAACAGGGCCGTGGTTTTGCAGTGGTTGCCGATGAAGTGCGTAACTTAGCGATGCGGACACAATCGTCAACACAAGAGATTGCGAACATTATTCAGACCTTACAGACGCGTACTCGCTCGATTGTGCAATTGATGGAATCGAGTCAAAAACAAGGTGTTGAGAGTGCGGAGCAAGCGGCGAGTGCTGGTGCCTTACTTAAGCTTATCAATACAGATGTGCGTAACATCATGGATATGAGTACTCAAATTGCTGCGGCGATTGAAGAGCAAAGCATGGTGGCGGCCGAAGTGAATAAGAACGTGGTGGTGATCCGCGATATCGCCGAAGAATCCTCCCATGCGGCAGATGCCAATGCGTCGGCATCGGATGAGCTGAAAGCGCAGGCTGAATTCTTATTCCGTGCGGTCAGTAATTTTAAAATCTAATATTTAAAAGCCAACTCTAATCTAATGAGCAGAAGCTAGCTTAGAAAATACACTAACAAAAACGCACTCCGAGGAGTGCGTTTTTATGTCTGAGTGATTAGCTCTGCAAGCTTAGTGATTCGTTAAAACAGCACACTGTGCATTGGAACCACTCAGATTAGTCAGAACGTTCAGTGACTATAATGATTGACAGAACTATTAGTGACGGAACATGGCAGAGATAGACTCTTCGTTGCTTACGCGACGAATTGCCTCAGCCAGTACCGCAGACATAGTTAACTGAGTCACTTTAGCCACTTTCAACATTTCTGGGCTTAAAGGAACAGTGTCAGTCACAATCACTTCATCAATCACTGAGTTAGCGATATTTTCAGCCGCTTTGCCAGAGAACACTGGGTGAGTTGCGTAAGCAAATACGCGGTTCGCACCATGTTCTTTTAAGGCTTCAGCCGCTTTACACAGAGTGCCGCCTGTGTCGATCATATCGTCAACGATAATGCAGTCACGACCTTGAACATCACCAATGATGTGCATAACTTGAGCAACGTTCGCTTGTGGGCGACGTTTATCAATGATCGCTAAATCAGAATCATCCAACAGTTTTGCTACTGCGCGAGCGCGAACAACACCACCGATGTCTGGAGAAACAACGACTGGATTATCTAAGTTCTTCGCTAACATATCTTCTAGCAGCACTGGGCTACCGAATACGTTATCAACAGGAACGTCGAAGAAACCTTGGATTTGCTCAGCGTGCAGGTCACAGGTCAGAACGCGGTCAACACCCACGCTAGACAGGAAATCGGCAACGACTTTTGCAGTAATCGGTACACGGGCGCTACGAACGCGACGGTCTTGACGAGCATAACCAAAGTAAGGAATAACGGCTGTGATACGGCCAGCAGATGCACGGCGCAGCGCGTCAACCATCACGATGAGTTCCATCAGGTTGTCGTTTGTCGGCGCGCAAGTGGATTGGATGATGAACACATCGGCACCACGTACATTTTCGTTAATTTGGACACTGATTTCACCATCGCTGAAACGACCAACCACTGCGTCTCCGAGTTTGCAAAATAGACGATCGGCTATCTTTTTAGCGAGACTGGGGGTGGCGTTCCCAGCAAAGAGCTTGATGTCGGGCACTGTATGAACCTCAGGCGTTTGCTTTATATTTTAGTGGCTAGAGTAACGACGATATAGGGACGGGAGGAACCCGAGGCGTTATCGTTAAGTGGTTACTCTAGAAGAAAGTAGTTTAAGGGTGACTGAGTCGCGTGATGAGCGGCGAAAGATTCATCCCTTGTGCAACAAATCCTTGCATTTCAGACGGTAATTTCGCCAAGGCTGCGAGAGCTTGTTGCTGTTGTGTGAATTCCCCGAACACGCATGCGCCTGTTCCTGTCATTCTCGACGGCGCATATTCTAGCAGCCAGCCTAATGCCTTGGCAACTTGAGGGTATTTAGAAACGACTAGTTTTTGACAATCATTTGCCCAAGGTTGGCTCATTAAGGTATCTATGGCCAGTTTCGGGGTATCACGCGGTAAAAGTGGATCTTGGAATACGTCGGCGGTGGAAACATGGGCATCGGGTGCTATGACTAAGTACCAAGGCTCACTCGGATTTACTGCTTGTAAGCGTTCACCCACACCTTCGGCAAAAGCGGCGAAACCATGAATAAAAACAGGAATATCGGCACCCAATTTAAGGCCGATTTTAGCCAATTCTTCGGTCGATAATTGGGTATGCCATAACTTGTTCAATGCCACTAATGTGGTCGCAGCATCGGACGAGCCGCCGCCTAAACCGCCGCCCATGGGCAGCCGTTTATCCAGCCAGATCTCAGCGCCACCGTTAAAGCCCGTGGTTTGTTGTAATGATTTTGCGGCTCGCAGAATTAAGTTATCGCTGTCAGCGACAACGCCCGACATATTGGAGTGCAAAATCAGTTCAGGGGTTTCAGTGACCTTAAAATCGAGCATGTCGCAGCAATCAATAAACTGAAATAAAGTTTGCAGTTCGTGGTAACCGTCGGCGCGGCGGCCATTAATGTGTAAAAACAAGTTGAGCTTGGCTGGCGCAGGCCAATTGCGGGAAATTGCAGCGGGCATGTTAAGGTTGTTCTCCTACTAAGATCGCGGGCTTGCCAAGAGCTTGCCATTGATTCAGTTGTAGTTTGAGTTGTAAATCGCCACGTTCAAGCTTTAATTGATGGGGCACACTGGCGCCGCTCTGGGGTTGCCAACTTAAAAATACGACCTGCCAAGGTGGCGGGGTTTGAGTATTGGTTAGCTGCTTGGGTTTGCCTTGGCTATCGCGTGCGATGACCTGATCATTGGGGCCAACTTGGCCTGTGATCCACAAAGGTAAATCGGCCAAGGGGATGGACCAACCGCTGACTCGCTCGAGTAAACGCTGGGCATTATCGTCGCGAAAATCTTTGCCATCGATATGCAAATGGGCCGAGTTCGGGGTTGAGTTAAGCGTCAACACAGTCGTACCCAGCATAGTGGTGAGTGTCAGTTCGTCACGATCTTCACTGTGGCGCCAGTAGATATTAGCGCTGAGCTTATCGTCAGGAGTTTTTATCGCCAGTTTACCCTGTAATTCCCAAGCGGTTGCTTGGCGCGCATCGGTGACTGTGATTGGGCTTAAGTCAGTCATCGGCGGCAAGGTTTCACACCCCGCCAGCAAAAGTAGGGCGCTTAAGGTAAAACAAGAGAAAATGGTTTTTGTGAGGCGCTTCAAATTATTCATCTATGACTGATATACCAAAGTCCTTATGATACGAGGGCTTGGAAAGAATACCAATGCCAAACGTAAAATTTCCATCGGCGGTCACTTAGATTTGTTCCTTCGGGGCAAATCCTGCCTTACCTATCATTGATAGAAAATTTAGGTAAGAAGTTAGACCTTTATTCGGTTTTGTTAAGCGTATTCTGTTTTTAGTTGGGCCGATTCAGTAGAATGCCCTTATTAAGAGAGTCGCCAAGAATCTAGAAAGAGTCAGATGAGCCTTGTAGCAATCGGTATTAACCATAAAACAGCCACGGTAGACCTGCGCGAGAAAGTTGCCTTCTCTCCGGACAAAATTCATGACGCTATGAAAAGTCTGGCCAGTCGTACACGCTCGGGTGAAGCCGTTATTGTCTCGACCTGTAATCGCACTGAGTTGTATTGCAACAACGGCGATGAGGCCGACATTATTGCGTGGCTTGAAGAATATCACGGCCTTGATCATAAGGACGTCGCGCCTTGTCTCTATAATTATCACGGTCAGGATGCCGTCAGGCATTTGATGCGTGTGGCCTCTGGGCTCGATTCGTTGATCTTGGGTGAGCCGCAAATTCTCGGCCAAGTAAAACAAGCATTCGTTAAGGCCAAAGAGGCTGGTACGGTTGCGCTAACCATAGATAGACTCTTTCAAAATACCTTTTCTGTCGCCAAAAAAGTCCGTACCGATACTGAAATCGGCGCCGCCGCAGTGTCTGTGGCATTTGCCGCGGTTAGCATGGCGAAACATATTTTCTCGTCGATATCGACCACGAAAGTGCTGTTGATTGGCGCGGGTGAAACCATAGAGTTGGTTGCTAAGCATCTTAAAGACAACGGCGTGGCGTCTATGGTCGTAGCAAACCGGACGTTAGAGCGCGCCCAAGGCATGTGTGAGGAGTTTGGCGCAACAGCAATTACACTGGCACAGATACCAGATTATCTCCCAAAAGCCGATATCGTGATATCCTCTACCGCCAGCCCTCTGCCTATCCTAGGTAAAGGCATGGTCGAAAAAGCGCTAAAGCAGCGTCGCCATCAACCTATGTTATTGGTTGATATAGCAGTTCCCCGGGATATTGAGCCGGAAGTCGCCGATTTGGATGACGCGTTTCTGTATACAGTGGACGACCTGCATAGCATTATTGAACAGAATATGGCTTCTCGAAAAGAAGCCGCCGAGCAAGCTGAAGTAATTACTGAAGAACAATCTTTCCTATTTATGGATTGGATCCGTTCTTTAGAGTCGGTCGACAGTATTCGCGAGTATCGCAGCCAGAGCATGGCGGTAAAAGATGAGTTAGTGGAACGCGCCCTGAATAAATTAGCCCAGGGCTCAGACACTGAGCAGGTATTGATTGAACTAGCCAATCGCCTGACCAATAAACTTATCCACGCACCGACACAGGCCCTCACGGCAGCGAGTCGTCAGGGCGATTTGAATACTCTCGGTCAGTTAAGATCAGCGCTTGGATTAGATAAAAACTAAGGTTAGCGAGTTAAATGAAGGAATCCGTTATCCGCAAGCTGGAAGGCTTGCTCGAGCGCAATGAAGAAGTCATGGCTTTGCTGGGTGATGCTAGCGTCATTTCTGATCAAGACAGGTTTCGCGCGTTATCGAAAGAATATGCCCAGTTAGAAGACGTTGTTGCTGGCTTTAAAGCCTATCAGCAAGCGCAGGTCGATCTCGATTCTGCCAAAGAAATGCTGGAAGAAGACGATGCTGAAATGCGTGAAATGGCGCAGGAAGAGATGAAAGCCGCTAAGGCCAAACTCGAGCATCTTGAAGATGAACTGCAAATTCTATTACTGCCAAAAGATCCCGACGACGATAAAAACGCCTTCGTTGAGATCCGTGCTGGCGCTGGCGGCGATGAAGCGGCGATTTTTGCCGGTGACTTATTCCGCATGTACAGCCGTTATGCCGAAGCAAATCGCTGGCAGATCGAAATCATGAGCTGTAACGAAGGCGAACATGGTGGCTTCAAAGAAGTGATCATGAAGGTCAGCGGCGACGGCGTATACGGCAAACTTAAGTTTGAGTCCGGCGGTCACCGCGTACAACGTGTACCTGAAACCGAATCTCAAGGCCGTGTGCATACTTCAGCGGTTACTGTGGTTGTATTACATGAAGTGCCTGAAGCCGAAGCGATTTCAATTAACCCAGCCGATCTGAAAGTAGATACTTTCCGTTCATCGGGCGCGGGTGGTCAGCACGTTAACAAAACCGATTCTGCCATTCGTATTACCCACATTCCAACGGGGATCGTGGTGGAATGCCAAGATCAACGCTCGCAACACAAGAACCGTGCCCAAGCCATGAGTGTACTGGCCGCACGTATTCAAGCTCTTGAAGACGAAAAACGCCGCAGCGCCGAAGAATCGACCCGTCGTAGTCTGGTTGCCAGTGGCGATCGCTCCGAACGTGTGCGTACTTATAACTTCCCGCAGGGCCGCGTGAGCGAACACCGCATCAACTTGACCTTATATCGCTTGAACGAAGTGATGGAAGGCGATCTCGATGCTATTTTATTGCCTCTGATGCAAGAGCATCAAGCCGATCAGTTAGCCGCACTGGCTGACGAGCAGGGGTAGTTTTGTCAGATCAATCTAGCATAGCCGAAGCCCTGCAATGGGCTTATGTGCAGTTAGCATCAACCTCTGAATCCGCTCATCTGGATGCAGAGGTTTTGTTGTTATATTGCCTCAATAAAAGTCGCAGCTATTTATACACTTGGCCTGAAAAATCCCTGACGGTTGAGCAGTGGAAACGCTTCCAGCAAATGGTGCAGAAACGCCAAAAGGGCGTGCCTGTGGCACATATTGTCGGTGAGCGCGAATTTTGGTCGCTGCCTTTTATCGTCAACGACACGACTTTGATCCCGCGTCCCGACACGGAAATTTTAGTCGAAACCGCCTTGAACATGCCGCTTTCTACCTATGCCAAAGTGCTCGACTTAGGAACAGGCACTGGGGCCATTGCGCTGGCGTTAGCGTCTGAGCGTGAGTCTTGGCAAATCACGGCGGTCGATAAAGTCGATGATGCCGTGGCTTTGGCTATCGCGAACCGTGAGAACTTAAAGCTGCCGCAGGTCGATATTCTTCAAAGTGATTGGTTTAGCGCGGTAAAGTCGCGTGACTTTGACTTAATCGTCTCAAATCCGCCTTATATTGATGAGACTGACGAACACTTGCATCAAGGTGATGTGCGTTTCGAGCCCCAAAGCGCGTTAACCGCCGCCGAGGAAGGCTTTGCCGATCTGTATTATATTGCCAACACTGCCCGAGATTACTTAAAGCCTAACGGCTATATCCTGCTCGAGCATGGCTTCGAACAGGCGGTAAGACTCAGAGCTAAGCTTATCGAACTGGGCTATGAAAATGTCGCCACAGTGCGAGACTTTGGCAGCAATGACAGATGTACTATGGGTAAATGGGCTGAATAACGCGCTGCTTTAAGTGAAGATATTTACCCAGTTATGCCGATTTAACGAACGCCATTGGTTATTGCCAATGGCGTTTTTGTTCTCTAAACAGTCACCTTAAGCAGATGTTAAGCTGACGATCGCAAGCCTTAAACATCACAACACTTTCACCATAAAGAATTTACTGCCGGTTTCTGGGTAGGCTTGTTGTATCCATTGCACGCGATAGCCGTGGCGCTCATAAAAGGGCTTAGCTTGGAAATCTAAGGTATCGAGTAGGGCAAATTGGCAGCCGCGCGCTTTTGCTTGGCTTTCTGCTTCTAATAGCAAGCGCGTGCCGATTTTTTGGTGTCTTAGGGCGTCATCGACCCACAGATACTCGATTAACAACCAATAGCCGAAGGTTTTGCCGCTTATGCCTGCTAACAGTTTACCTTCGGCGTCTTGTAATTTGAGGCCGAGATTCTTACGGCTAAGCCCTTGCCATTGGGCTTGGTTAAACTCGACGATTTTTTGTTTTACGGCATCGGCGAACTCAGTTGATTCATCGTTAATTAAGCTTAAATTCATCGTCACTTCTCGTTTGATTTTTTATGATGTTAGCTCTGGCTATCTAGGCTGATAGGCATTGGTATGCCGTCACGGATTAGGGTAAACTAGCGCCTTTGTCACTGGCCATAAGTATCGTAATGGAAACTTTTTACAGTCTATATCCTGCGGTTAAACATCTGCATTTTACCTTTATCGCGTTAAGCGTGTTGCTGCTTACCGTGCGCTTTGTTCTGCATCTGCGCCAATCGGCTTTGATGGAGAAGAAACTGCTCAAGATAGCGCCCCATGTTATCGACACTTTCTTACTGCTGTCGGGCTTAACCCTGTGTTTTATGATCCAGCAATTTCCTTTTGTCGATCCTTGGATGACTGAAAAAATCGGTGCTGTGGTTGCCTATATTGTACTTGGCGCGATTGCCATAAAGGCGAACAGAAACAAGTTGTTCAAAGTGTTTGCTTACTTAGGCGCGATAGGCTGGTTGGTTTATGCTGCTAAATTGGCTCATTTTAAACAAGCGGTATTATTGGGTTAATGGGTAACTACACTCTGCAAGATGGCATTTCATTGCCCGAGTCGGCATTGGATGTAGGTGCGCACCTTGGATTTTCTAAACTAGAAGCCGCTAAATGGGCTTGGTTTGAAATGGCGGGAGCCGTATTAAGTCATTACTTGGTTGACCAACAACAGCGTTTTAATGCGCTGTTGCATTGGTTTTACGAGGATTTAGGCTTTTGTGTCCGCGATAACTACTTTAGTACTGAGGCGGCGGATTTAGGCACTTGCTTAATTAGCCGCCAAGGGAATAGCACTACGCTGGCAACTGTCTTGATGTTACTGGCAAAGCAGTTAGATCTTGAGCTTGAACCGATATTGCTACCCGGCAATACGGTGCTGCGTTGCAAGATTGCCGGTGAAGTGAGTTATCTGGACCCTTTGACGGGCAAGGAGCTCAGCCGTCACCAGTTGCATGTGTTAGTGCGCGGCGAGTTAGGCAATGCGGCCGAGCTTAAGGCGAGTTATTTAAAACCTGCAACGGTGAAAAAACTGCTGACGCGTATGCTGCATGAGCTAAAAGCCGGTTGCATTGTGTCGCATCAATTTGAGGCGGCGATGGAATGTTGCAGTCTGCTGTTGCAATGGCATAGCGATGATGTGCACCTTAATCGTGAGCGAGCCTTTATCGCGCAGCAGCTGGGTTGTATTAATGTGGCTGCTGCTGATTTGCAGCATTTTGTCGATAACAGCCCCCACGATCCCGTGATCGAAATCGTGAAGATGCAGCTCAAAGAATTAAACGAGCATGCCGAGATTTACCATTAAAGCAGAGCCTTTCGGGGCTCTTCTTATTTATCAACTGTTCAATCCAATCAGCAAAAATAATAACACTGGGCAGATGGAAGTTTGACCCAGGGACTTAAAGGTTAAGTCTCTAATAAAAATAAAATAATAACTGTATTAACAGGGAGAAATTAGCATGACAAGCACGGCTTTAGTGACGAACGATGCCACGGCGTTAGGGATACTCGCGACAATTCTAGGTTTTGTATTTTATACCAGTAGCAGTAGTCATCCTTTTTGGCAGAAGTTTTATCGTTTCATTCCCGCCCTTTTATTGTGTTATTTCTTGCCCTCTTTATTGAATACCTTTGGGGTGATCGACGGTAATACCTCACAACTGTATTTTGTGGCGTCACGTTATTTACTGCCAGCGTGTTTAGTCTTATTAATTTTAAGCGTTGATTTAAAAGCTATTTTAAGTTTAGGGCCGAAAGCCTTAATCATGTTTTTAACCGGCACTGTCGGTATCGTCATCGGTGGCCCGATTGCCTTGCTGTTAGTGTCGATCATCGAGCCCTCTTTAATTGGAGTTGATGGTCCTGATGCGGTATGGCGCGGCATGACGACCTTAGCCGGAAGCTGGATTGGTGGCGGCGCAAACCAAGCCGCGATGAAAGAAATCTATGCGGTAGGTGGCAATATTTTCTCTGTGATGGTGACAGTCGATGTGATTGTCGCCAATATCTGGATGGCCGTGTTGCTATTTATGGCCTCAAAGGCAAAAGAAATTGATGCCAGAACGGGGGCCGATACCTCAGCAATTGAAGCGTTAAAAGAAAAAGTTGAAAAGTATCACGCTGAAAATGCACGCATTCCTAATCTGCGCGATCTTATGCTGATTGTCGCCGTTGGCTTTGGTATCACAGGTATTGCCCATATGGCCGCCGATTTCCTTGGACCATTTTTTGAAGCGAACTACCCTTGGACCGAAGATTACAGCTTAACCTCTAAGTTCTTCTGGTTAGTGGTGATCGTCACTACCATTGGTTTGGCTATGTCCTTCAGCCCTGTGCGCCATTTAGAGGCGGCGGGGGCATCAAAAGTGGCGTCGGCTTTCCTTTACATCTTAGTGGCGACGATTGGTCTGCACATGGATGTGAGTAAAGTGCTCGATACGCCTTTGTACTTTTTAGTGGGCATTATTTGGATGTTAGTGCACGCAGGCTTTATGTTATTGGTGGCTAAGTTGATTAAAGCGCCGCTGTTTTACATGGCTGTGGGTAGCCAAGCGAACGTCGGCGGTGCAGCATCTGCCCCTGTCGTTGCTGCGGCATTCCACCCCGCTTTAGCGCCTGTTGGCGTGCTGTTAGCCGTATTTGGTTATGCGTTAGGGACTTACATGGCGTGGCTCTGTGGTCAACTTTTACAGGTAGTTGCGACATAGCGGCCTTAGCCCTATATTCAGTTCATCGCTGGGAAAGGTTCCAGCATTTTAGAGAGAAGTTGCGATGAGTAATAAAATCATAAACCTAGGTTCAATCGAGATTGCTAACGATAAACCTTTCGTGTTGTTTGGTGGCATGAACGTGCTTGAGTCTCGCGATCTTGCTATGTCGATTGCTGAAACCTACGCCGAAGTGACCCAAAAACTGGGTATTCCTTATGTGTTTAAGGCGTCCTTTGATAAGGCGAATCGCTCTTCAATCAACTCTTACCGCGGCCCAGGCATGGAAGAAGGTTTGAAGATTTTTGAAGAAATCAAAAAGACCTTTAACTTACCTTTGATCACTGACGTGCATGAAGTGCACCAGTGTGCGCCTGTTGCTGAAGTGGTTGATATCATTCAGTTGCCAGCATTCTTAGCCCGCCAGACAGATCTGGTTGTCGCTATGGCAAAAACCGGCGCTATCATCAACGTGAAGAAGCCACAGTTTTTAGCGCCGCACGAAATGCGCCACATCATCACTAAGTTTAACGAAGCGGGTAATGACGAGATCATCCTGTGTGAACGTGGTTCAAGCTTTGGTTATAACAACTTAGTCGTTGATATGTTGGGCATGGATGAGATGAAGCAATCTGGCTACCCAGTGATTTTCGATGCGACCCATGCACTGCAACGCCCTGGTGGTCGTGCCGATTCTGCTGGCGGACGTCGTGCACAGGCGACCGAATTAGCGCGCAGCGGTATGGCGCTAGGTTTAGCGGGTCTATTCATTGAAGCCCATCCCGATCCAGATAACGCTAAGTGCGACGGCCCATGTGCATTGCCTTTGCATCAGTTAGAAAATTATCTTAAGCAAATGAAAGCGATTGACGATTTGGTTAAATCCTTCGAGCCAATCGATACCAGCAAGTAATCGCAAGCTAAGACTTAATGAATTAGTGACTAAATCTCAAAGCCCCGACTCGTTCGGGGCTTTGTTTTTCAGCAGAAACAATTAGACTGCCATCACCCCATGGCTATCTGAAACATTAATGTTTTATGATGAGGTTTGCCTTGCTCTCGTCTTTATTGCCGACTCATTCTTTACGGAATACCTTCATGTGGATCTTATTAACTTTGCTGGCGGCATTTATGCAGGCTTGGCGTAATGCATTTCAAAGCCAGCTGAGTAAAGAGGTGAGTGTCGCGGGCGTTACCTTAGCGCGTTTTATTTGGGCAGGGCCCATTGCCGCCGTGTATCTGGCGGGTTTATATCTTTGGCAGGATGTCGGTATCCCCGATTTTAGCGGCCGTTTTATCGATTTTATTTTAGGTGCATCGGCGATGCAAATCCTAGCAACAGGCTTGATGGTAAAACTGTTCAAGCAACAGAACTTTGCCATTGGGGCAGGGCTAGCAAAAAGCGAAGCTGTCGTTGCGGCGATATTAGGCACAGTGTTTTTTGGGACGCACTTATCGCCATTAGGTTGGTCAGGTGTATTGCTAGGTGGTGTGGCAATTTTTTTGATGAGTGCCAAACAAGGCCTTCGCAGTCTGTCGCTCAATACGGTATTGATTGGTTTAGCCTGTGGAACTTCGTTTGCGCTGACATCGCTTTGGGTGCGGGAGGCGAGTTTGTGTTTGAATATCGGCTTCCCCCATAGCGCCGCTTGGGTGCTGTTATTCGTGATTAGTCTACAGACCTTAGTGTTAGTCAATTATCTGTTACTTAAGGATAAATCCACACTGGCAGCGTTATGGCAGCGACCTAAGCTAACCTTACTCACCAGTACAGCCAGTTGTTTAGGTTCTATCGGCTGGTTTAGTGCTATGTCGCTGCAGGCTGTGCCTTATGTTAAAACCTTAGGCCAAGTTGAAGTCTTCTTTATGATCTTGATTGCCACCTTTTGGCTGAAGGAAAAAGTGAAGATAAAAGATATGCTTGGATTAGTGCTTATCGCTATCGCCGCTATTATGGTGATGTGGGAATAGTTTCAAACTCATTGATCTCATTCTGATTTTTTATACTAGAATAAAATGCGATTTAGCCTGTTTATATCAAGCTGACATGAACTGAGATACAAACTTATACACGTCTTGCGGCTTAGATTTTGATACCCTTTTAAACCGAGTGCTGTGCGAGTTAAGGAACTAAACAGAGAACTATGCGAAGAAAAATAGCAAAATTAAATTTGCCAATGTGGCAATGGCTGGCAGTGATATTGTTTCCCATTGGGATTGCTGTTGTCGCAAGTTATCTCTCTGCACAGTATTATGTGGAAGATAAAGTCAAAGGTGTGGGGGCGATTTATGTAGGCCACATAGATACGTTAATCTCTCATGCCGATGAAATCAGCCATTATGCATTGGCATTGAAGGATTCTGAGTGCCAAGAGTTATACAACTATATGTTGTTCCAACCTTACTTCCGCTCTGCTTTAATATTTGATTCACAACGTATTTATTGCTCATCTAAAACAGGTGATATCGACGTACCTTTAGGCATAGTCAGTGCCACTGAAAATCTTGAAATACCTAACCAGTTTATTATTGGCGGCACGCCTTTTATGCCTGAGGTGCCAGCGATAGTGGCATCAAACTGGGAACCGATATCTCAGCACGGCGCCGCTGTGATTATTGAAGGGAAATATTTAGTAGATTCCTTTGTACAGCCCGATGTGTTCCCTAGCGCAGTGATTAATGTCGCTTTATCTATAAATGGTAAAACGATTCCAGAGTCACTCGGATTCATGAAAAATGAGGTGATGACGCTCGATTCTGATAAGCACAATTTTTCAGTGTTACTAGAAATGTCACCTGCTTTTTTCTGGCATTTCTTTTGGATATTTTTAGCAATATCTTTGCCCGTTAGCATAGTCTTGATTACGGGGACTATCCTATTTGCGCTCTATTCAAGGGTCACCCGCCATTCTCTCGCCGATGACATTCGCAGTGGGATAGAGAACGAAGAGTTTTTCTTAGTTTATCAGCCAGTGATTTGTGCCGAGGACGGTAAGGCTAAAGGCGTTGAGGCTTTAGTACGTTGGCAGCACCCACAAATGGGCTTAGTGCGGCCTGACTTATTTATTCCCATTGCCGAAGAGGGCAAGTTAATTGTCCCATTGACCAACTATATTTTTGAGCGGGCATTAAAAGATTTTGCCGATATGAAGGTCGAACCGGGCTTTAGAGTTGCGTTTAACGTGGCGCCAGAACACTTTACGCAGGATGATATCGAGTCGAAATTTATTCATCTGCGGGATTCCCTGGAGCGTATTGGCGTTAAGCCCTTGATTGAAATCACCGAACGGCAATTGTTAACGCCGGATATTTGCCAGTGTATTGAAAGCTTGCGACAGTTAGGAATTCTTGTGGCAATCGATGACTTTGGTACTGGGCAAACCACTTTATCCCTGCTGCAAACGATGCCGTTAGACTATCTGAAAATTGATAAATGCTTTATCGATACCATAGGGCAAGATTCTGTCACTTCCCATGTGCTCGATACTATTATCGAGCTTTCCCACAAGATGAATTATGTCGTGGTGGCAGAGGGGGTTGAGACGCAGGAGCAGGCGGATTATTTAACCAGTCGCCAAGTGCATTTTCTCCAAGGGTATCTCTTTGCTAAGCCGATGAAACTCGCCGATTTAAAGCTATGGTTAGTCGAGCATTTTAAGCGTTAGCATCATAAAATCAGTCAGCAATAAGGGCACCTAGGTGCCCTTATTGCTGTTCAAGCGTTATAGCTAAAAGTGCGTGTTAAAGGCTTTGGTTTAAGCCTCTGGTTGAAAGCTTATCGTTAAAGCCTCTTTTTAAAGCCTCTTTTTAAAGTTTCTGGTTAACTGCTCTGGCTAGAGGCCCATTCAAAGGCTGTAGCCAGTTTCTTCGTGTTCCGATAAATCCAAGCCGTTAACTTCTTGTTCTGTGCTGACACGAAGGCCGCCAAGTAGTTTACGGATGATCACGAACAGTAACCAAGTGACCACAGCTGTATAAGTGAATGTTGCCGCGACCCCGATAATCTGTACCCCAAGTTGGTCTATCATGGTTTCGTTCACGGCCGCAAAACCGTAGCCGCTGAAGACGCCTAATTGGGTCGAGCTAAACACGCCGGCTAAAAGGGTTCCGAGAATGCCGCCGACCCCGTGCACGGGGAAAACGTCTAAGGAGTCATCGATCTTTAGTTTCTGTTTGATATAGACCGTTGAGTAAAAACACACTATCCCGCCGAGTAAACCAATTACTAAGGCACCCGCTGGGCCAACATAACCAGACGCCGGCGTGATAGTGCCTAAGCCTGCTACCATGCCTGTGACTATGCCAAGGGCGCTGGGTTTGCCAAACTTAATCCACTCGATTGCTGCCCAAGTCATCGCGCCCATAGAAGCGGCGAGATGAGTTGCTAGAATCGCCATGGCTGCAGTGCCATTGGCGCCAAGCGCGCTACCACCATTAAAACCGAACCAACCGACCCACAGCATGCCCGCACCTGTGACTGTCATTGTGAGGTTGTGTGGCATAATCGCTGAGTTTAAAAATCCCTTGCGCGGACCTAGTACTTTAGCGGCCACGAGTGCTGCAACCCCGGCGGTAATATGTACTACGGTTCCGCCCGCGAAATCATACAGTCCTAGCTGGGCTAACCAGCCACCGCCCCACACCCAGTGGGTGATCGGCGCATAAACTAATAATAACCAAGCTCCAGAAAAGATGAGCACGGCCGAAAATTTCATTCGCTCGGCAAAGCCACCGATGATCAATGCTGGCGTTATAATGGCAAAGGTCATTTGAAATAGCATAAACAGGGGCTCAGGAATATCCCCGCTGAGACTATCTCGGCCAATGCCCGACAGTAATGCTTTACCTAAGCCACCGATAAATCCATTACCTGTATCGAAGGCGAGTGAATAACCTATAGAAAACCATAAAACTGAGGCAAGGGCGGCGATCGAGAAGCATTGCATCAATATCGAGAGTACGTTTTTACTGCGTACTAAACCGCCGTAAAATAAGGCTAATCCGGGTAAGGTCATCAACAACACCAGCGCGGATGAGCTTAAGATCCACGCAGTATTCGCGGCGCTGAACTGACCCTCATCGGCGACAGCATTGGTCGCCAACATACTGAATAATATCAATAGATATTTAAAACTGAGTCTGAAGTTCGCTTGCATCATAGGGCGTCCACTCCTTCTTCCGAAGTGCGAATGCGCACGACTTGTTGGAGTTCGGTCACAAAAATTTTGCCATCGCCGACTTTGCCCGTATGGGCAGCGGCAATAATGGCTTCGATAACGGCTTCTTCTTGATCGGAGTGAATGGCGACTTCGAGCTTCATCTTAGGCAAAAAGTCCACTGCGTATTCGGCGCCACGATACAATTCTGTATGGCCCTTTTGGCGGCCAAAGCCGCGCACTTCAGTGACTGTCATGCCATGGACGTTGAGCTGAGTTAAGGCTTCACGTACATCGTCTAATTTGAACGGTTTAATGATTGCAGTGACCAGTTTCAATTTTCTCTCCAACAAACTTCAGACTCAATTTATTGGAATAAAGCAGGAATCAGGCCATATAAACAAAGCATTTATTATCATTGCGTTAACATTCAGTCGCACCGAAATAGCATCAAGAATTGATGCAAAACGGTGCAAAACAGAATCAAATCGCCCTGATTTGGTGCGTTTTATTGGTGCAAGATAAGTTCTGCTGGCAAGTATCTGTGCAGATAGTGGCGAGTGAATATAAAGCGAGGGGAGTCAGCGTTTTAATGCGCTGCATGAATGCGGAGAATTAAATCGTTATTTACAGGTTATCTTTATTAAACAGTGAATTAACTTTGGTTGTGCTAGGCTAGTTGTGCTCGCTTAAACTGCTAACTGTTTGACTCGCGCCCAAAGCTCGGCATTGACTGGCGCACTTAAACCGTGCGCTTGTGCACGCTCACAGATATAGCCGTTAATTTGGTCTATCTCGGTTCGCCTTTGATGTGCAATATCTTGGTGCATCGACGAGAAGTTCCCCGCAGTGAGGCGGATCACTTGGTAGACCCTGTCGTGCAAAAATGATTTATCAAGCGACACGCCATCATGTGCGGCAACCATGACCAACTCATCGAGAATACCCTTAATCATTTCACTGAAATCTGGATCAGCTAGTTTGCCATTGGGGCATTGATATAGCGCCGTGAGCGGATTGATGGCGGCATTGACCGCAAGTTTTTGCCATAGACAAGGCACAATCGCATCGACCCATTCACTGTTCGGAATGGCCGTCAGCAAAGCGTTGCGATAATGCTCTGTCAGCTCTGCGCCTGTGAAATGCCCCAGCTGGGTCAGCCCTTGTCCGGTTTGCTTAATCTGCCAAGGGGCTTGGCGTAACACCCCTTGGGACGTTGTCCCTAGGCTTAGCCCTCTGCCATTGGCTTGCGGATTAATCAGCGGTGCCAGGGCTAAATGAGGCCCCATACCATTGTGTAATAACAAAATATGACATTGATTAGGCAGTTGCTTGAGTAAGGGGGAGAGCGCATCGAGCACTTGATAGGCTTTAACGCAGACAATCACCAGACGGATATTGTCGAGCGAATCGGCAGTTATGATAGGCACCGAATACGGGATAGCTTGTATCTGTTGATGGTCATCTGCAGACGCTAATGGGGTGAAACTCAGTACTTGCTGGCTAGATTCGAGGGCATTACGGCCGATAAAACCGACATTCATGCCCGCAACTGTCAATTGGCGACAGATCAGTTGCCCAACGGCACCTGCACCTAAAATGGCAATATCCACAGCATGAGTCATATTCGCAGCCTTAAGGTTTTTGTATCAGTGCCCATTTATAGCGTTCGGATTAATCTTCCCGCAACTGCGCCGCACGGAAGTATTTGCCATAGGCCCAATTACAAAAGTAGAACAGCGCTATGCCCGCAAAGTCGGCAATGACATCCGCCACAGAGGCGCTTCGATAAGGTAAACGCGATTGCACTAGCTCAATTAAAATGGCATAGCTTGCCAATGTGAGCGATAGCCAATACCACTTAGGTCTGAAAGCGAGGTAGGAGAGATAGGAGAGGCAAAAAAAGCTCCCAAGATGGCCTACCTTGTCGATATTCGGAATACTTTGCGAATAGGTTGGTCTGGAAAATACCAGATAACTGATCACGACAAAGGCTACGGCTAAAGCCAGCTTAAATAGGGTATTTTTAGTTATCACAAATATGTTTGCATTAGCTTAGAGTGGGGCAATGATAGGAAAATCCACCACTAAAGTCATCCATGATTACGCTTTTATTCTAGGCTTTACCTTCAACTTAGGCCTGTGTGTGGGTAAACTAGCTACATATTAATTTGATATGGGACATAAAAACTATGCCTTCAATGGATATTGTGTCAGAAGTGAATGAAGTTGAACTGCGTAATGCGGTTGATAATACCAAGCGTGAGCTGGCCACACGTTTCGATTTTCGCGGTAAAACGGCTGACGTGGAATATAAGGACCATGTGGTCACGTTAACCGCTGAAGATGACTTCCAATGCCAACAATTAGTGGACATTTTACGTATGCAACTGAGCAAACGTAATGTGGATCCGTCTTCGATGGAAGTCGATGAGAAAGCCATCCACAGCGGTAAAACCTTCTCCCTAAAAGTGAAGTTTAAAGAAGGTATAGAAACCTTAATTGCTAAAAAACTGGTCAAGCTAATTAAAGACAGCAAACTTAAAGTGCAAGCGTCTATTCAAGGCGAGAAAGTACGAGTTACAGGTAAAAAACGTGACGATTTACAAGCTGTCATGGCGTTGGCACGTGAATCTGAGTTAGGCCAGCCTTTCCAATTTGATAACTTTAAAGATTAATCGAGCAGAATTGGTTTAACGTGATGCAGTATCGCGTTAGCCATTTCGTCTTTAAATGTAAAAGCCCTCACACTAAGGTGTGAGGGCTTTTTTATATTGATGACATAAGTGCTATGAGACCTTAATCCGATTTTGCTGGTGCACGTTTTGACGAATCATCCATTAATGATGTGCTTGGGTGCGGCGCATATTTGTTGACTAAGATAACCAAAAACAACACAGGAAAACCAATAACACTGGCGGCGACAAAGAAGTTCACATAGCCAAATGCGTCGACATAAGCCCCCGAGAAGCCCGCGATAAACTTAGGGAACAGCAACATAATCGAAGACAGTAAGGCATATTGCGTTGCACTGTAGCCGCTGCTGGTGAGACTCGATAGATAGGCGATAAAAGCCGCCGTGGCGATTCCTGCGCTAAAGTTGTCTACGGAAATGGCAAAGGTTAAAAAGGGCACGTTGTAGCCAATCACCGCCTGCCACGCGAATAAAAGATTGGTTACGGCAACCAACAAAGCGCCAAGGAAAAGGATCTTCATCGTGCCATAACGCGCTAACAAAACACCGCCGAATGCTGCGCCGACTAAGGTCATGATCAGGCCATAGATCTTACTCAAATAGGCAATTTCTTCTTTAGTGAAGCCCATATCCACATAAAAGACGTTCGCCATAATGCCCATCACAATATCCGAGATCCGGTAGCAAGAAATCAGCAATAGGATGAGGATAGCGCTGCGGCCATAGCGTTTGAAAAAATCAATAAAAGGCAAAATACTGGCCGTGTAAACCCAAGACATGCCAGCGGCGATAACGCTTGGATAAGTGGCGCTTAAACGTTGTTTTAGCACTAATTCGGTGGCATCGGCGGCGCGGGTATCGACTTTGGGCTCTCGGCTAAAAAGCGTGGTCAAAATCCCCACCGACATCAAGCCCGCCATAATCAGGTAAGAGGTTTGCCAGGCCACTAAGTTGTATGCTGTGTTACCGGGTTCGACCCAAGCCGCTATCGTGAGCGCACCTGCGGTGGCGACTATCATGGCGCTGCGGTAACCCACTTGATAGGCGGCGGCTAATGCGGCTTGCATCTTTTCTGGGGCGGATTCAATTCGAAAGGCATCAATCACAATATCTTGGGTGGCGGAAGCAAAGGCGACCATTAATGCGAATAGCGCTAAGCGTTCGAGATCCTTGAGCGGATCGCTGAATGACATACCTAAGATAGCGCCGACCAATAACAACTGAGCGAACAGCATCCAGCTACGGCGGCGGCCAAGAAAGCGAGTTAGCAGTGGTAGCGAGAGTCGATCGACTAAGGGCGACCAAGCCCATTTAAACGCATAGGCCAAGGCTATCCAGCTGAAATAACCGATTGAAGTGCGATCAACACCGGCTTCACGCAACCAAAAGGATAGCGTTGAAAATACCAACATTAATGGTAGGCCGGCGGAAAAACCCAGTAATAACAGGATCAAAACCCGCTTATGATAATAGACACTGAGTGCATCGAGTGTACGTTGAATAAAACCTGTTGCGGACATAGGTATGAGTCTAGGTATTTAATCCGCCTAGCTTACGGGTAAGGTGCCATAGGGTTCAAGGGCTAATGGCATTCCTTTTATATTGAGCTCTCGTTTTGGCGCATTTTGGTGATTGAATATGGCTTAAGCGTTAATCTTCTGTTGCTAAGCGTGAGCCGCGGGTTTATATCGTCAGCGTTAAGCGTCAGGATTAATCATCGGGATTGATTGCCTGTATGAATAGAAAAGATGACAAAAATGAAGGGGGAGGAATCAATTACGCGATATAAAAAGGCCCTGATAACAGGGCCATTTTCTATTGATAGGCATGCAGAACTTAAGGTCTTATCCCAACGCATCCCTGTGGCACTCGGCCGCCTAAACTCAGAAAGTCACAGCAATCATTTACTTGCTTACGCAGATATTGATTACCGCGGATCACACAGTCAGGCCACCTGTTAAAGCTGTGAAGCAAGTGCCAAAACACTTTTTCAGTTTCCGTTTGCGCTTCGCCAGTCGAATTCAATTGCTGCCATTCTTCTAACGTGTCCCATAAGTAAAGTTGCACTTCATGGAAGTCGAGTTCTTCACTCAAAAACGCTTTTCCATAAAAGGCGAGTTGGGGCGCTTTATTATCGATGAACTCAGTTGCCGTCATCGTTTGCCTCCTTTCTGTTTGCTATAACAGTATAGATGCAAAATTAGCGCTTTTGCTCGAAATTATTTTTGGATTACTGTTTAGGTAATAACTTAGCGGTTTTCAATATGATAGGTGTCACAGGGACATCGGGCCAATTGAGCTTAGCGTTCGTCCCTGTCTCAACGACAGCCATAGCTTCGAGGACAGTTTTCCCTTCAATCACTTCACCAAATACGGCATAACCCCAACGGCGTTTGGATGGGTCGAGTTTAGTATTGTCGGCCACGTTGAAGTAGAACTGGCGTGTGGCTGAGTGCGGTTCATTTTCCCGCGCCATGGCGATAGTGCCTATGCTGTTGGTGAGCCCATTCCCCGATTCGTTTACTATCGGTTTGCCGTCTGGCAACTCTTCATACTTAGGGGTGAGTCCACCGCCTTGCACCACAAAATCACTGATCACACGGTGAAATATGGTGTTGTCGTATTCGCCTTTGACGACATAAGTTAAAAAGTTATCGACAGTGATAGGTGCGCGTGTTCTATCTAGTTCGATCACTATTTTGCCTAAGCTAGTGTCAAACTCGACTCTGGGATACAAGGTATCGGCTTGAATGTCGAGTGCGAGGCTATTGTGACTCATAAAGAGAAATAAGAGGGCTGATATCCAACGGAGCATATTGATTTCCTTATAATAAACTGACGCTGTTATTGTTGTAGAAACTGATTCAGCTCAGGATCATTGAGAATTTCGCCTGTGAGTTGGCCGAGTAATTTATTCATATCCAACTCCAAGGTCGCAAAATCGGGTGTTAAAGGGCCTTTCAGGGTGCCTTTTGCCTTATAACGTTTAACCAGTTCTTGGGTTGAGTTTTTGGCTTGCACTGCGATTAATACACTGTGTTTTGCCTCATAGCCAAAAGTCTTTTTAGTGACATCCATTTGCAATTCTTCTAATTGAATTTGCACTGAATTGGTTGCACTAGGATCGATTTGATAACCGGCTTGGTTAAAGCCTGCGCGGAACACTTCATCGAGCAGCAACTTAGGCGGTTCACTCGGGCCGACCAAACGTGTTTTTGTCCCTTCTTCAATAAAACGCGCCACGTAATCGACGGTGCGTGTATCGACGGTTTCAAGAGAGATAGGTACAGATTGCGCCGTTTGTTGACTGATATTGGGCACTTGGGGACTGAAAGCCATATGAGTCGGGTTTTGGCTGGCACAGCCCGCAAACAGCAGGGGAAAAGTCAAAGTCAGTAATAGCCGTTTCATGGGATCTCTCGTACAAGTAAAAGTGGCTACAGCATACCAGAAATCACTTTTGATGCCACAGAACACCTCGATTCAGTTGGAGTACAGCTTACAGTGATAACATCCAGTGTTCACTATGGGTTAGTTCATTTCATCTGGAGCAAAACATGTCAAAACTGTCGTTAATTTCGATTGTTGTGGGTCTGACAATGGCGTCAAGCATCATTAGCACCAATGCATTCGCGGGGGATTCCGCCCATATACTCGGCGGCAGTTTAGGCTACGGTACTCAAGAATTTGAAACCAACAGCGGTAAATATGATGCAGGTGATACCTTCACCAGTGACTTGTATTATCGCTTTATGCTTAATGAGCATTTTGGTTTTGAAGCGGGGTATTTAACGGGGACGGGTGGAGTGGCGAGTGCACTTATTAGTGGTATCAGTGAAATCAAAGATTTACATTACCAAGGTATCAGAACCACTGCTTATGGCGAATATGCGTTGTCTCGTGGTAATAGTCTGTACGCCAAGCTCGGCGCCGCTTATACCAAAGTGAGTTATGAGATGGATAAGCAAGAGATGGATTCGGATGATGTAGGATTTTACGGCGCCGTGGGTTGGCAATATCGTTTTCGCTCTGGCTTTGGACTCAATCTTGAGTACCAATATGTGCCAATGAAAGAGTTAGAGCTGCAAGGGGTCAACTTTGGCGTGAGTTATCGATTCTAACTCGCAAATATTATCAATTAGCCTCAATTAAGCGCCCTTGGCGCTTTTTTCGTTTTAGAACCTTGGATATTAAAGCTGTAAACAGAATACTCGCCCGCAACAAAGTGACAACATTTTAGCCTTGCACTCTTTTAATGCAAAGGGGGACAGGTTAGAGTAAAAATTCGATGTTTAGAATGAGAGAGCACAAATGCTCCCGCGTCCTTTCTGTAAGGCTTAGTCATGTTAACGATAGCAACGCAAATCGCCCCAGATAGCCTGATCAATCCGAAGGGGTTACCCCATTTCGGCCATTTCGATGGCATAGTCAAAACCTTAGGTTTAGCGGACTTTGCTTATTTCGATACTATGGATAAACCCGCTTCAGCGTGGGCCAAGCATTTCGATTATAAACAATTTCAGTTTGTCTCTTTGGTCACGCCGCGTTATGTCCTTGGTATCGCACTTGCCGATATTGCTTACGTCGGCAGTGCGTTTTGTTATTTATACGACATAAAAACTAATACTCTCACCCAGCTTGATTGGCTAAAACCTTTGAGGTTTGGCTATCAGATGACGCCATCACCCGCTGAGGGTAAAAGTCGTATTGGCCGTAAAGGGGCGCAGTTAAGCTTTGAGATTGTAGAGGGCGGTTGGCGGTTAATGATTGATACTAAAAATATTCAAGCCGATGTGACTTTGCACTCAGCACCCTTAAGTTTGCCTATGGCCATGTGTAGTCCTACTGGATATAACGGCTGGACTTACACACAGAAACATAATGGTTTGACGGTTAAAGGTAGTTTGACTGTAGCCCATGAGCCGCAGCCGCTGAATCACGCTTTAGCTGGTTATGATTTTTCGGCGGGTTACATGCGCCGCGATACGAGTTGGCGCTGGGCGTCGATCAACGCGCGGATCCATGAGGGCATTATGGGGCTTAATTTAGCCGCGGGCGTCAATGAAACCGGCGCTACTGAAAATGTCTTCTGGATTAATGGCGAGCGTCATTTACTCGGACCAGTGCAATTTGAGTTTGATCGACATGCCACGCTCGGCGCCGAGGTTTGGCGAGTCTACAGTCAAAATGGCCAAGTGGATTTACAGTTTTCGGCGCGCAATTGTCGCAGTGAAAAGCGTAACTTGCTCTTGCTTAAGAGTAATTTCCGCCAATTCATCGGTCATTTCAGCGGCACGATTACCGATAATCAAGGGCGCAGTTACCAATTGAATAATGTGCTGGGACTCGCCGAAGATCATTATGCCCGCTGGTAACCAAATGCGGGTTGTCAAACGCGACTAACCGACCACTGTTGCCTGTGTTGTGGCGTTTAATGCGGTTTATAACACTCGCTCAGAATTGATATAAAAACACTAAAAATAATCATAAAACAACAAGAAAACAGGACGACCTTATATGGATATCGCCTCGCTGATCCAGCACCCCGAAGTGTTACTGCTCGTACTCGCGCCGTTGTTTTTCGTGTGTATTTTACTGGAATGGTATTTTGGCGATAAAAGACAAAAACTACCTTTGAGTGCACGTTATCGCGGCCAAGAAGTGCTGTGTAATTTCAGCCTCGCGGCCATGCATCAGGGCGCTGATCTGCTCACTGGCTTGTTGATCGCTAAGCTGTATCTAGCGGTGTTTGGTTGGAAGTTATTCGATATTGAAATGGGCCCATTAAGCTTTATTGCCTTGATGGTTGCGCAGGACTTTTGTTATTACTGGTTCCACAGGGCGAGCCACAGAGTGCGCTGGATGTGGGCGGCTCACGTGGTGCACCATAGCTCTGAGAATATGAATTTTAGTACGGCTTTTCGTCAGAGTTTAATGTATCCATTGGCGGGAATGTGGGTATTTTGGTTACCGCTGGTGGTCATAGGTTTCGATCCAAACTGGGTGGTGTTTGTGGTATTACTCAATCTGGGATTACAATTTTTTGTGCATACCCAAGCGGTTAAATCACTCGGACCGCTGGAATGGGTCTTTAATACTCCATCGCATCACAGGGTGCACCACGGTCGCAATCCCCAATATATCGATAAAAACTATGCGGGTGTGTTGATTATTTGGGACAAGCTGTTTGGTACTTTTGAGCCCGAAGTGGAGACAGTGATCTACGGTATCACTAAGCCTGTGAATAGTTTTAATCCCCTTAAAGTGACGTTTAGCGAATGGCGAGACATGTTTGCTGAGGTTACCGCGGCAGGCTTGAGTGTTAAACAACGCTTACGTATCTTGTTTGCTCCGCCTAACAGCAGTTTAAAAAGTGAGGAATAACAATCCACTGTATTTTCCAAGTTAAATAGCGCAAATGGCTAATAGAGTCTTGAATTTAGCCTTGCTAGCCTATATTCCCTTTTTTGCCAGTATTTTGGTGTAAAAATGTACAACATCATACTTTGGTGGTACTTTTTGGGGGAAGGCATTTAACTTGGGAGGACTTATCATGATGGATGAACCTCGATTATCCGCGGAGGAGCTTGCTTGTTTTAGTGAACTTTTTTCGCCGACTCGTGTGGGCACTGCCTTGACCAACGATCCCCTAGTCAATCATGTACTCACAGTCACAACTGAAGTGCCGCAAGTTATCGCTTCGATTTTGGGTAAGGCAAAACTCACGTTATTGGCCGAAGTCGGGCCCTATAAACTCTGGTTTCCGCTACTGATGAAAGTGGATGACTTTGGACAGTTTCAACCCACTTTAGGCGTGCCTGAAGTGCTCGATGCCTCGGGAGTGGAACGCAGTTGGCGGTTAACCCAAGCCGATGACGTGTGGATATTCGACCACGACCAAGGTGAGCAATGGTCTGTTGTCTCGTTATCCAGTTCTGGTATGGCTATTCGCGCTAAATCACAGCAGCAATTTAAGCAATTGCTAGGCAGTAAAGAGCTGCAATTACAATTGCCTAATGGCGAGACTTTACGTATCGATATTGAGCCTATCCGTAGTGAGAAAGGTTTGGCCTTTGTTAAGTTTCAGGCCGAAACCGAAGAACGTGAAGCGTTACGTCAATTCTTATTTAGTCGTCACCGCTCTCAGCATGCTCAACTCTATCGAGACTTACGCTATACCCAAGCAACCTGAAGATACGAGTTTCAGAGCGCCTAGGCTGCTTCAATTCAAGGCGCATCAATGACAGAATGTCGGCCACCTTTTGAATTGATGCAACACGGAAGTGAAGCACCCTAGGCGCTCCGTCCCGGCGGGTTTTAACGCACTTTATGCTGCGTTGGTTATTTTTAACTTAGCCCGCTAGGTCTGCAAATAACCGCCTTGCCTAAAGTGCGTTAAACTCCCGCTGAATCCTGCATCTTCAGGTTGTTTGGGTATAGTACCCTGCATTGCGACAGTTTTCGGCCTTGTGTTAGTTGACCTGTTATCTAAAAATCTCAGTTCTGCAACTCGAATGTGAAATCCATGGATTAAAAAACTGTCATTGATGATTGCAGGGCTTTTCGCCGATTGTTACCTGCCAATCTGTCGCTCGATGCATTAGAATGACGTTGAATTCAACACATCAGAGCGAGCGGTATGCACGTACATATTTTAGGAATTTGTGGAACCTTCATGGGTGGTCTAGCGTTATTAGCTAGGGCAAAAGGGCACAGAGTGACGGGCTCGGATGCCAATGTCTATCCTCCAATGAGCACGCAATTAGAGGACCAAGGCATTGAGCTTATTCAAGGTTTTGATCCTAGCCAGCTGGGTGAAGCGGGGCATTATCCTGACTTAGTTGTGATTGGTAATGCCATGAGTCGGGGTAATCCTTGCGTGGAAGCCGTGTTAAACATTGGCATCCCTTATACCTCTGGCCCGCAGTTTTTAGCCGATCATATTTTGCCTGACCGTTGGGTGCTGGCTGTGTCTGGCACTCACGGTAAAACCTCGACATCTAGCATGTTAGCCTGGATTTTAGATGATTGCGGTTATGAGCCTGGATTTTTAATCGGTGGCGTACCGCAAAACTTTGGTGTGTCGGCGCGTTTAGGCAATACGGCTTTCTTTGTCGTTGAGGCCGACGAATACGACAGTGCCTTCTTCGATAAGCGCTCAAAATTTGTGCACTACCATCCGCGTACCTTAGTGATCAACAATCTTGAGTTCGATCATGCCGATATTTTTGCCGATCTGGCTGCGATTCAAAAACAGTTTAATCATTTAGTTCGCACTGTACCTGGCGAAGGAAAGATCGTTTGGCCTGCCGATTCCCATGCTGTTAAGCAGACGATTGATATGGGTTGCTGGAGCGAGCAAGAAACCTATCATTTAGCCGAATCGACCAGCGGTTGGTATGGCAAAGCCTTAAGTGATGATTGCCATCGCTTTGAAGTGTTTTTTGATGGCGAGTCCCAAGGTATTCTCGAATGGGATTTGATTGGTCAGCACAATATTGAAAATGCCATGATGGCCATTGCTGCCGCGCGTCATGTAGGCGTTAAGCCGAGCGCTGCAATTGAAGCCTTAGCTAAGTTTATGCCACCTAAACGTCGACTCGAATTACTCGGAACCGTTAACGGCGTGAGCGTATACGACGACTTTGCCCACCATCCAACGGCGATTGCGACCACGTTAAAAGGCATGCGGGCTAAGGTCGGTCAGAGCAAGATTACTGTGGTACTCGAGCCGCGCTCAAACACCATGAAAAGCGGTGTCCATAAAGACACTTTAGCTTTTTCTATGATGCAAGCCGACGAAGCCTTTTTATATCAAGCCGATACCATTGACTGGAATATGAAAGAAGCCATGGAAGCGGCGGTGATCCCTGTGACTGTGTTACACCAAATTGATGATGTGGTCGCCAAAGTAACGGCAACGGCCAAAGCGGGCGACACCATAGTGGTGATGAGTAACGGCGGTTTTGGCGGTTTACATAAGAAGCTGCTGGCCGCATTAGAGCTGCGTTCAACTGTAGAGCAGGTTTAAGATGAGCTACACAAAGTCGACAAAGACAATTAGCTTAGCTTGGACGGGCGCCTCGGGCGCCCCCTATGGCCTTAAGTTGCTCGAGTGTCTGTTGGTATCGGGTTATCAAGTGTTTTTGATGATCTCTAGTGCTGCTCGGGTAGTATTAGCGACTGAACACGGTCTGCAGTTAAGCGCCAACAGCGACAAAGCCCATGCCCAGCTGTTGGCTTTACTGCACGAAAAAGGCGTGATTATCACTGGCGAGTTAGTGGTGTTAGGCAAAGATGAGTGGTTTTCACCGCCCGCATCGGGCAGCGCCGCACCTAAACAAATGGTGATTTGCCCTTGCTCGACGGGGACGTTAGCGGCTGTGGCTACCGGAATGAGTAATAATTTACTCGAACGCGCCGCCGATGTGGTGATTAAAGAGCGCGGCCAACTTATCTTAGTGCCGAGGGAAACTCCTTTTAGTGCCATACACTTAGAGCATATGTTGAGCCTTTCTCGCCTCGGCGCGACCATTATGCCCGCCGCCCCCGGTTTTTATCACAATCCCAAATCGGTTGAAGATCTGGTAGACTTCATGGTCGCTCGAATTCTCGATCATTTGGGCGTTGACCATGCATTAACGAGTCGCTGGGGTTATGACAAACAGTCTAACCGCGACCTCGACAATTGAGACTTATATGAAACACACCACCGAAGTGATGATCTCTGCAGAAGAGATAAGCCAGAAATTGGATCAAATGGCCGAGCTAATCAATGCCCATTATGCCCACAGCGAACGTCTGCTGATGGTAGGCTTGTTAAAAGGCTCAGTGGTCTTTATGGCTGACCTGTGTCGCCGAATTAAAGGCCATGTTGAAATCGATTTTATGTCGGTTTCCAGTTATGGCAATGCTATGACCAGCTCACGGGATGTGAAAGTGCTGAAAGATGTGCAATCAGATATCGCCGGTCGCGATGTATTGATTGTGGAAGACTTGATTGACTCAGGTAACACTTTAAGCAAAGTGCGCGAGATGTTGTTACTGCGCGAGCCTAAGAGCCTTGCACTGTGCACCCTGCTGGATAAACCAGAACGTCGTGAAGTGGATGTGAAGGTCGATTTTATCGGTTTCACTATCCCTGATGAGTTTATCGTGGGTTATGGTATTGATTATGCAGAGCAATATCGCAATCTACCTTACATCGCGAAAGTCGTGCCACTCGATTAAGTGTCCGATACCGTTTAAAACTCCCGCAACAGGCGGGAGTTTTGCTTTTTACGGTTATATAAAAAATAGTATAAATAATTGAACCATTAAAGATTGGTTTTTCAATCGATTAGCTAATTTTTTGCTTTAGTTCTGCAACCCATCATTGTAATTGTGTTTTTTAGCACCATCTTATTACTTTCTAATGTGTAAGGATCGGTACAAATATGGCGAATATTACCCATGCTCTGGTACTCGAAGGGCTTAAAAAAACCTATAAAGGCGGTGTCGAAGCGGTCAAAGGCATCAGCCTCACCGTCAATCAAGGGGATTTCTTTGCCTTGCTCGGCCCCAATGGTGCGGGTAAATCCACCACGATTGGTATTATTAGCTCCTTAGTGCAGAAGAGTTCAGGTTCGGTCAAAGTCTTTGATTATGATATCGATAAGCAGCTAGAACACGCCAAGCTTTGTATTGGTCTAGTGCCGCAAGAGTTTAACTTCAACCAGTTTGAAACCGTACTGCAAATCGTGGTGAATCAAGCGGGTTACTATGGCGTGCCTAAACCTGTCGCCCTTGAGCGTGCCAAAAAATACTTAAGCCAACTGGATTTGTGGGAAAAACGTAATAGCCAATCGCGGGAATTATCCGGCGGCATGAAGCGACGGTTGATGATCGCCCGCGCCCTGATGCACGAACCTAAGTTGTTGATTTTAGATGAACCTACCGCAGGCGTGGATATTGAACTGCGTCGCTCTATGTGGGAGTTCCTCAAACAAATTAATCAGCAGGGTGTGACGATCATCCTGACCACCCATTACCTTGAAGAGGCTGAAATGCTTTGCCGTAATATCGGCATTATTGATAAAGGCATTTTAGTGGAATGCACTAGCATGAAGGCGCTGCTCAGTAAGCTGAATATGGAGACGTTTATTCTCGATCTGCGTCGCGATACAGCAACGGCACCAGTACTCGATGGCATGGCTTGTCGCTTAACTGACTCTCATACCTTAGAGGTGGATGTGGTTAAAGAGCAAAATCTCAACGATGTCTTTAGCCAATTAAGTGCGGCCAATATAGAAGTGCTATCTATGCGCAACAAGTCTAATCGCTTAGAAGAACTCTTCGTCGAACTCGTGAAGAAAACTCAGGGAGTCTCTGCATGAACCAGCTCTACTTTATTGCCTTTAAAAGCATCTTAAGCAAAGAAATCAATCGTTTTACGCGAATTTGGGTCCAGACCTTAGTCCCGCCAGCGATTACCATGACCTTGTATTTTTTGATTTTTGGTAACTTAGTCGGCAGCCGAATTGGAGAGATGGGCGGCGTATCTTATATGGAGTTTATCGCCCCAGGTTTGATCATGATGTCGGTGATCACTAACTCTTACTCGAATGTTGCTAGCTCATTCTACAGTGCCAAGTTTCAACGCAATTTAGAAGAGCTGATGGTGGCTCCTGTGCCCCATTATGTGTTGATTGCTGGCTATGTTGGTGGCGGTGTGGCGCGCGGTTTATGTGTCGGCCTAATAGTGACGCTTGTGGCCATGTTCTTCGTCGACATTAGCTTGCATCATGCCGGTTTAGTGGTAATGACAGTGTTTTTAACCTCAGTGCTATTCTCCTTAGGTGGCTTGATTAACGCTGTTTTTGCAAAAAGTTTCGACGATATCAGTATCATCCCCACTTTTGTACTTACCCCATTAACTTACCTTGGCGGGGTATTTTATTCCCTGTCACTCTTGCCCCCTTTCTGGCAAGGCGTGTCGGCACTCAACCCTGTGGTCTATATGATCAACGTGTTCCGCTATGGCTTTTTAGGCTTCGCCGACATCAGTGTGCCATTGTCCATCGCCATAATGATCGGTTTCTGTGTCGCCCTGTGGACCCTAGCGTATTACTTAGTCTCGCGCGGAATAGGGTTACGTTCGTAAACATATTTATTGAGAGCAGTATAAAAAGGGAGCCATTAAGGCTAATGCCGATCAGTTAAGACAGATCGCTTGACGATCTCGCTGAAAAGATCAAAATCCGATGACCTCATGTCATCGGATTTTTTTATGCAACTCTCAGAAGCACTCGCTCGCACTCATATTACCC